>NZ_JBGEWD010000023.1:0-40623 GCF_041205085.1 Clostridium moutaii | reverse complement strand
AAGGTTCTTAACTATACAAGAATTTACAATTTCATTTAACCTTTTAATATTTTTTTATTTGTGAAAGTTCATTGTAAAATACAGCTAAAAATCCTACAGCAATATCTTCTCCCTTTAACTCCTGTGGATTGGTCATAATTGACCTAATATCCTCTTTTGCAATTCTATTTGCTTTAAGTCTTCAAAAGTACCTTTGCAATGTCCCTTAAAAATATTCAAAACTGTTTATCTTGATGTGATGATAAAATCAGCTCAATATAAAAAGTCAAAAGCTATTAATAATATACAAAAGAAACATTGCAAAAAAATAAAACATTCATGACTTGACATGAACAAATGATTTTCTTTTTTATAATATATGTTTGAAGTAACAACTGATATTGACTATAGAATTATCACATTAGACATGCTATATATTAGTACAATCAAATAAGCTGCCTGTGGACTACTGGTAGGTATCACTCACCCCTTTNAACAACTGATATTGACTATAGAATTATCACATTAGACATGCTATATATTAGTACAATCAAATAAGCTGCCTGTGGACTACTGGTAGGTATCACTCACCCCTTTTTGAAGGGAGGTGATACAATGAGTAATGACATCTTAATGTTACTTTTTGAAGGAGAATTATTCCTCATTTCACTGCTAACATTCATAGTATTACTTATTAAGACAATAAAAAAATAGTAACCCCCGCTGCAAATGGATGGTTACTATTTTTTATTATAAATTAATAACAACACCAGTTGCCTGAGCAACTAGATTGTACACTACAGGATGTTCTCAGCATCTATTTTTATTTTCCCTTTTCTTTATTTATATTATAACACATTTTACAATTTAAAATCATATATTTTATAAAATTTTTCATCCATATTAAATTCAAGCAAGTCTCTTTAACCCTCTCATATCAACTCATACCACAAAAACCTCCGTCATTTATGGTATGGTTCTCCATAACAGTTATAACGTAGACTTTTTTCTTTAATCATTTAATAATAATTCAGATTTAAATATTATTACAGCATTTCCAGAAACTTTAACTTCAACAGGCAAAATCCCAACACCTGTTTTATGATAAACTCTTGAAGTATCGAGTCCATCTTCAACAGCATGGGCATAATGAGCAGCAATAGTAGCATGCCACAGATAATAGAACCCTATAAAAGCATATTAAGTAGCTCATATTCCCTGTCTTTATTGGTATTTATATTATTTACATCATTAAAGCCTACATCTATTATTTTATTGTTTCTAATTCCAACAACCCTTCCTGTACAATTTTCTATTAACAACTCCACAGCTTTAATACCCATTTTGCTTGCCAATATTCTGTCAAAAGCAGATGGGTTTCCTCCTCTTTGTATAAACCCCAAGACTGTATTTCTTATACTTATATTTAACTTTCTCTCAATATATTCTTGAAGCTCCCTTATATCATATATCCTTTCAGTTATTATTATCAAGTTATCACTTTTCCCCTTACTTATATTTTTGCTTAATTTATCACATATAGTATCAAAATCCAGCTTTCTCTCGGAAGTAGATATTATATCTCCTCCTCCTGCTAAAGCAGAATACAAAGCTAAATCCCCGCAATACCTTCCCATAACTTCTACAATAGTAGTCTTTTCATGGGAAGCATCCGTATCTTTTATCTTACCTATACATTCCAATACCGTATTTAATGTTGTATCAAATCCTATACAATAATCTGTATAGGCTAAATCATTATCTATAGTTCCTGGTAGGCCTATAACTTTTATTCCTAATTTACTAAGTTTCTCTGCTCCTTTAAATGAACCATCTCCTCCAACTACAACTACACTGCCTATACCAAATTTATTTAATGTATCTACTGCCTTTCTTCTTCCTTTCTCTCCCATAAATTCTGAACACCTTGCCGTTTTGAGTATGGTTCCCCCTTTTTCTGAAATGTTATCTACAATTGAATTGTCCAATTTTATCAATTCTTCATCTATCAATCCTTTATAACCATATTTTATACCCAAAACTTCAATATTATTATAACTTGCGGATTTTACTACTGCCCTTATAGCAGCATTCATTCCAGGTGCATCTCCCCCGCTTGTTAAAATTCCAATTTTCATATGCTTCACCTACTTTGTATAAATTTTAATATATAAAAGAAATGAACTGCCAACAGGCACTTCATTTCTTTAGTTTTATTTAGAATATTCAACTTCTAAGTTATATATTAGTGAAATTAATATTAATGTAGAATATTTTTTAATACATAGCTCTTTACCCTGCTCATTTCCTCTAGAGTATATCGAACTCCTTCTCTACATATATTATTGTAGAATTTTTAAATATATTTTCATATAACCATTTTTACAATTTTTCTTAATAACCATTATGCACCTGTACAATTAAATTTGGCACTTTATTAATTGGATATTATTGTTTTATAAACTTGACAAAAATATTTAATGACTCCATAATTTAATTAATAAATTTATAATAAATAATTATGTAAGTTATCATAACAAATTTTATACTATCCAAATTACTTGGGAGGTAATTATTTTGCAAATTATTTTAAATGAAGCTTTAAAACTGCATCCACTTAATAAATCGAAAATAATTGCAGGTGTAAAGGGTTTAAATCGCCCAATAGATCAATTTGGAGTACTTGAAACTCCTGATTCCTTTCATTTTGTAAAGAGCAATGAATTTCTTATGACTACAGGATATTTATTTAAAGACAATACTGAACTTCAATATAAAATCATAAAAGAATTATACAATAGAGGTGTCTGTGCTTTAGGAATTAAAATAAACAGATATATAAAAGAATTTTCACCAGAGGTCATAGATTTCTGCAAT
The DNA here is from genome assembly GCF_041205085.1 of Clostridium moutaii. Lineage (NCBI taxonomy): Bacteria > Bacillati > Bacillota > Clostridia > Eubacteriales > Clostridiaceae > Clostridium > Clostridium moutaii. The sequence goes on along the minus strand of NZ_JBGEWD010000023.1, from coordinate 37,767 downwards.
ACTTACAATTTTCCTTTAATATATATTCCCAATGAATACGGTTGGTATGATTTTTTTTCTCCTCTGCTCTATTTAATGCATATAATACAATTAGATACAAATAAAGATATCTTAAATAAAATGACTACATTATCCGATTTTATATTAAATAGCAATAGTTTTGATGAAATCGCCAAACATATATACAAAATATTTAATATTCCCTGTTATATACATATAAATTACAATGATATATCCGCTAGCTACCCTCCAAAATCTTCCATATCGAAAATACAAATAACAAAGTTAATTGAAAAATTTCAAAATACAGAAAATACTTTCGCAATAAAAGATATCAAAAGAATTGTTTTCGAAGACAAATCAATTTTATTTTCCGATATAAAGCATAAAACGAGCTGTTATGGCTATATAATTCTTTATGAAAAAAATGGTGAGCTTAACTTTGAAAATATATCTTTGTTTCAATATGTCTTGACTTGCGTTCAATCCTATGTAAATAGATTTTTAAACTCTAATAGAAAATTTAGTGCAAAGCAAAACAAATTTTTACTGCAATTAGTTAATAATAAAATTATAGACAAAATTGCTTTGTTATGTGAGTCAAATGAGTTGAATATAGATTTATATAATGACTATATAGTAGCTGTGTCTAAAGACTCGCCTATATCTCAATATGAGGATTTAGACAAAATTTACACATTTATTGAAAATAATATAAATCTCAAATATAAGGTATTAAGTGCCTTTGAGTTTAATGGAAACTATATTGTATTTAGTCCTGTAAATAGAGATATTTCCTCTATCCAAAATTATAAAAACACGAAATTGAAAATTATAAAAATACAAAAAGAATTTAAAAGTTTTTTTCATATAAATGATTTTAGTTTTGGAATAGGTACATATTATCCTTCAATAGACGGTATTAGGACAAGCTATAATGAAGCCATAAGAGCATTTGAGTCCTATAAAAAATTTTTTAATAAAGACTTCATTATAAATTTTAAAGACCTTGGAATTTATTCTATATTGAGTAATCCTGCTGTCAATAAGGATATTCAGAACTTTGCCAATAAATATATAAAACCTATAATAGCTTTTGATAAAAAAAATAATTCTGAACTGCTTATAACTTTAAAATATTTTTTTGAATATCACAGAAGTTTTCGAAGTTGTGCAAAAGAAATGCACCTCCATCACAATACAATAAGGTATAGACTAAAAAAAATAGAAGAGCTATGCCATGTGGATACAGCTTCAGAAAACGATTTACTAGAATTAGAAATTTCATTGAAACTGTTACCATTTATAAATAAATCTATTGACAACTAAGTAATTATAACTAGACTTGTATATTAAAATTTCGATTTGATTAAATAGTCATAAAAATAAGTATAGATTTTCAAAACTATACTTACTTTCAATGTTTGCTTATTTTTTAATATTATTATTTAACGCCACATTTAAAATATGACTGCAAACATTCCTGCAGCTGCTATACCACCACACACTGGTGCAATAACTGGAATCCAGGAATATGCCCAATCAGAGCCATTTTTTCCATTTATAGGAAGCAATGCATGTGCAATTCTTGGAGATAAATCTCTGGCAGGGTTTATTGCAAATCCTGTAGTTCCCCCTAAGCCTGTACCTATTACTAAAATTATAAATGCTACAAATACTGTTCCAACTCCATCTGCAGTCTTTGCAGCACCCACACCCAAAATTGTAAATACCAATATAAATGTAGCCATAAATTCTGAAATAAAATTCATAGTATAATTTCTTATTGCAGGAGTTGTACAGAAAATTGAAAGTATGACCTCTGATGGTATGTCTTTACTTTCAGCCCAGTGTGGCAGATAATGAATCCACACAAGAACTGCCCCTATAAATCCTCCAAGCATTTGGCTAACTACATAGCCCGGTACTTCCGCCCACGGAAATTTACCTATTGCAGCAAATGCTATTGTAAGCGCAGGATTGAAATGTGCACCACTTATACCTCCAAATATTAATGCGGGAACTCCAACTGCAAGACTCCATCCAATCATACAAAAAAGTGAACCTGCATTTTGGCTTTTACTTTTATTCAATGTAATATTAGCACAAACTCCATCACCTAGAAATATAAGAATTGCTGTTCCTATAAATTCAGCTAAATAATGGGACATAAAATTCCCTCCTTTCACTTATATCCAGTATAAATTCTCTATGGGATTTCTATATTTTTTATATAATACTATTTTAAATGAAGCACCTTAATATTTACGTTTTTATTAAGATGCTTCACAGTAACATTACTAAATTTAGTATTCTATCTTGACTTTATAAAATTTTACCTGATGCAACTGTCATTTCAATATTACAGCGCTAATTTAAGTATTTCTACTATATCTTCTTTATACAACTTTTTAAATGATCCCAAAGGACCATTCACAGTAGCTTTTACTGCCATTTCTTCAAAATACTTATCATCAATGTTTAATTCCGTTAACGACGTTGGGAGGTTAACTTCTTTATAGAAATTTTTAGTTCTGTTAATTCCCTCTAGCGCTATTTTTTCTAAAGATCCATATTCAAGGTCTACATCCCATACTCTTACAGCATATTGTACAAATCTATTTACATCTTCCTTATAAACATATTTCATCCATGCAGGAATAATTGCTGTTAATCCTGCTGCATGTGTAATATCATATATAGCGCTTATCTCATGTTCAATAAAATGAGATCCCCAATCTGGTGTTCTTCCACTATCTGTATATCCATTGTGAGAAAATGAAGCTGCAAGCATTATTTCCGAACGAGCATCTATATCCTTAGGATTTTCCATAACTATTCTGCCATTATATATCATTGATTTAAGTAAAGCTTCACATAATCTGTCAGTGAAGTCATTTTTCCATCCCGGTGAAAAATATTTTTCCATTGTATGAGACATTATATCTACAAAACCACAAGCAGTTAAAAACGGCGGTATCCCAACTGTTAGTTCGGGATTTAGCATGGCAAATCTAGGTCTTAATTCCAAACTGTCAATAGATAATTTTTGCTTTGTATCACTTTTACTAATAACTGCTCCTGTACTTGTCTCACTTCCAGATGCCGGCATGGTAGTAATAACTCCGATAGGCAGAGCTTCTTCTACTATACCTGCTTTACCTGTAAAATAATCCCATACATCTCCATCATAAGGAACACCTGCTGCAATTCCCTTAGCTGTATCAATTATGCTGCCCCCTCCTATTCCCAATATGAAATCTACATTATTCTTTTTGGATATTTCAATGCCTTCATGTATTTTACTTAAATCTGGATTTGGCTTAATCCCCTTAAGCTCCAGCACTTTCAGATCAGCTTCTGCCAACGATTTCATAACTCTGTCATAAAGACCAAGCTTTTCAATTAGACCATCTCCATAGTGGATTAAAAGAACCCTTTTACTTTTGCTAATATTATTTATCCTCTTACCTACAGTAGATTCAACACCCTTACCAAAAATAATCGAAGTTCTGTTAGAAAATTCAAAACTCTTCACACTTATCTCCTCCTTATTATTTAAATTTCTATTTAAGAATATTTTTTAATACATAGCTCTTTACTTTGCTCATTTCCTCTAGAGTATATTGAACTCCTTCTCTTCCTATACCGGTCATTTTGGTACCGCCAAAAGCCATATCTATATGTCTATAGTTTCCCGTTCCATTTATTACAACATTTCCGACTTCAATTTTTGCAGCCATATTGATAGCTGTTTTAATATCATTGGTTACAATTCCACACTGAAGCCCATATATTGGAGCATTTGCTATTTCAACAGCCTCTTTTTCAGTATCAAATCCAATTATAGGAATTACCGGTCCAAATATCTCCATATCATTAGCTACATCCATATCCAGTGTTACATCAACCAACACAGTAGGTTCAAAAAAGGCTTTGTTTCTGGTACCTCCATATACACACTTTGCCCCCTGATCTATAGTATGCTTAACTTGCTTTTCAACATCTATGGCAGCTTTTTCGCTTATCAAGCATCCTATATCCGTACTGTGGTCAGCTGGATTACCCCTTTTTATTTTTTCAAGTCTTTCTATAAGTTTCTTTATAAACTCATCTTTAACCTTATTATTGACAACTATTCTCTTTGTGGCACAACAAGTTTGTCCAGTATTTGATATCCTTCCAAGCATGGCTTCCTCTACTGCAAAATCTATATCTGCATCATCCATTACTATCATAGCATCGTTTCCGCCAAGTTCCAAAAATACATGATGGAGATATTTTGCTGATTTCTCAGCTACTTCAATACCAACTTCTGTACTTCCTGTTAAGCTAACAGCATCTACATTAGGATTTTCAATAAGATGATTTCCCACTACAGGACCTCTTCCTGTTATTACTTGCACCACATTCTTAGGTATTCCCGCTTTTAATAGAAGTTCAACAAGCCTTATAACTGTTAATGGATTATCTGTTGCTGGTTTTACAATAACTGAATTGCCCATTACAAGAGCCGGTGCTACCTTATGACAGAATAATTCCACAGGATAATTAAAAGGTATTATACAAACAATTACGCCTAAAGGTTCTCTTCTTGTAAATATTATGTCCTTGCCACATTCCGACTGACAATCCGGCATCACTTCACCACATAAGTGATTGGCTCTTTCAATAAAACCTGTAAATATCTTTGCAGCCGTACCTAATTCCCCTTCACATTCTTTTATTATTTTGCCGGTTTCACTGCTTTCCAATTTGGACAATTCTAGTTTGTTTTCTTTTAGAAGTTCAACATACTTTTTAAGTATTGAGGAGCGTTCATATAAAGGTATCTGAGCCCAGACTTTTCTCCCTGTTTGGGCCACTTGTATAGCTTTTTGTATATCTTCCTGCGTCGCACTTGGTACAGTATCTATGACTTCCTGTGTCGCAGGATTTAAAACCTGTATTCCTTTTTTATCACTGGAATCAACCTTTTCTCCATTAATAATCATCTTCATAATACAATCCTCCAATTTTCATTTAAATTTTAAACATCTAAATAACTTGTCTCCAATTCAATTAAAACCTTTTCAGAAATTTTAAAATGTGCCCCTTAAACTCTACATATATTATTGTAGAATTTCTAAATACATTTTCATATAACCATTTTTACAATTTTTTTTAATCTATATTATACATTTATACAATTGAATTTGGTATTTCATTAATTGGATATCATTGTTTTATAAACTTGACAAAAATATTTAAGTTATTTAGGAAGTGATATTTTGCAAACTATTTTAAATGAAGCTTTAAAAACTACATCCACTTAATAAATCAAAAGTATTTGCAGGTGTAAAGGGCTTAAATCGTCCAATAGATCAATAGGCACATATTATATTTTCATAGGCAGTATTAGGACAAGCTACAGTGAAGCAATAAGAGCATTTGACTCCTATAAAAAACTTTTTAATGACAACTTTATTATAAATTTTAACGTTCTTGAAATTTACTCTATATTGAGTAATCCTGATATCAATAAGGATATTAAGAACTTTGCCAATAAATATATAGGACCTATAATGGCTTTTGATAAAAAAATAATTCTGAACTGCTTATAACTTTAAAATATTTCTTTGAATGCCATAGAAGTTTTTGAAGTTGTACAAAAGTAATGCACCTCCATCACAATACAATAAGATATAGACTAAAAAAGATATAAGAACTATACCATGTGGATACAGCTTCAGGAAACGATTTATTAGAATTGGAATTTTCACTGAAACTGCTGCCGTTTATAAACAGAAGCTTAGCACGTAAAAATATTTTAAGGCGTTAGACTGTTGATTAATAATAATCTGTGTTCACAACCTATTGATCTGCCAACCTACCAGTTCCTTAATCAAATATAATAAAATACTATTCCAGTAAAAATAAAATTTTTACTGGAATTTTCATAATAAACTTCTGTAATATAATTGAGCTTTTTTACTTCTAAAAATGCTATAAACTTTCATACTAATTTTTTCAAAATCTTCATTTATATCCTCTACCCCACATGATTCCTTCTAAATATGGATCTGCCGGTTTTTCAAGACATGCTCTTTTTATAGCCTTTGTTGCCATGAACAAACGAGGAAAGAAAAATCCTGCTGCCAATTTAAAAAATCCAAAGATGATTCTCTATGCCCTGTAAGCATTAAAAATATTTCCTTGTTGTTATATTTAATTTTTTAATATACTCATATCTATTATAATTTCGTATTCCATCAGCAATACCATTTCCCCGAAGATTGTGAATGCTTAATGAAGTTTCATAGGCTCTAATTTTGGCATGATCAAATAAGCAAATGCCCCAATGAGAGAAATGATACCAGATACAATAAATGGCACTGCATAAGAATTGCTGATGCTGAGCAGCACACCAATCAGAATCGGGCAAACAATTCCTGACATATTACCTGCTGCACTTTGTACACCACCTATGGTACCAATCATATTACTGTTTGGTGCAACATCAGCAGGAAGCGTCCATACAACAGATCCCGCTCCGGTCGCTGCTCCATTGGCTATGCAAAGGATGGTCACAGTGAACCAAATATTGTGAGAGATGGCAGCTAGCCCAATCACACAACTCAACAATAGACCCAATATCAAAGGTACTTTTCTTGATGCCGTTGTTGAATATCCTTTTTTATAAAGTTGATCACAGATAATTGCTCCAATCCACCCACCAATCATAGCAGCAATTCCCGGTAAAATACCAATAAAACCAAACGTAATAAGTTTGAGATGATACGTATTGATCATGTAAGTAGGAAACCATGTGAAGAAAAAATAGGAGACAAAATTAACCGAAAAGAATCCTATCATCATACACCACATTGTTTTTTGCTTAAATAATTTTGCTACCGCATATTTGGGAAGTTCTTTTAAAACATCTTCTTTTACTTCCTCCTGATCGGACTCAATGAGTTTCAATTCCTCATCAGTGATACTATAGTGATCCCTTGGTGTCTTGTAGTATTTTAACCATACAAATCCCCAAATTGCTGCAATACAACCAACAACTACAAACGATAGACGCCATCCAATGCTAGTAATTAGAATAGCAAGAAGTGGGGTAGCAACAGTCCCACCAAATTTTGATGCATTATTAAATGTACCGCTGGCAAAACTACGTTCCTTCTTTGGAAACCATTCTTTAATAGCTTTAGTTCCAGAAGTATAAAGAGGCGCTTCTGCAACACCAAGAACAAGTCGAAGTCCAAAAAATGACAAGAAACCTCTAGAAAGTGCATTTACAGCTGTTGATAATCCCCAGATAACTGAAGCACAACCTTGTGTTAATCTCGGTCCAACCTTGTCACCTATATATCCTAACGGTATTAGGAAAATAACGTATGACCAGAAAAAACCAGAGAGAATAACACCTGTTGCAGCAGGCGACATATGAATATCTTTTTCAATATACGGCAATGCGACACTTAATGCTGATCTATCCAGATAGCTGAACGCCACACCTAATGACAAAACACCTAGCATAACCCATCTGCGGCCAGCTTTTCTACGCACATTACCTGGTTTATTTGCGGTATTTTTGTTATTTACAATATCCTGTTTATTTTGCATTATTATTCACCCTCCATTATAAAAATTCATAGGATAAGATAATACCATATTTAGCATTACTAAAATTAAATAGCTTAATTTAACACATAACCCTGTATTAATTTTGTTATAAGCTTTCTATAAAACGTTTACAATAAGATCAGGCAGTTTTAAACAGTGAGTCAGATTTCAAGAATTTCACTGAAAATACATCAAAAGCATCTCCTAAAATAATTTTTTCTTTTAATGCTCTATATAAATCTTCTTCTACTACAATTTCCCAATGTAAAGCATTGATTAAATAAGAGATGTTCTTCATCAATTTAATTCTCATAATCAATTAGGTTATTGGTGTTCTCTATAAATGAAATATGAATCGTAATAAAATCATTTTGTTTTAGCACTTTCAGCTTAGCTTCTATTAACGATTTCACATTTTTTAAACTTATCTTCTCCTTTATAATATAAAATAATATATAAAATCCAATAGGAGCTGAACAGCTATTTTGTTCAGCCGCCTATCAAACTATATATGCAGTATTTATTTGCTAACTTTCAGCAAAACTTTAAAGTGGTCTTTGTCTTTTATGGAAAATTCCAAAGCCTTTTTGACATCCTCTATATCAAATTCATTAGTTACAAGTCTCTTTAATTTGTCATTGAACACATTATTCTTAATGGCATCTACTGCAGCTGCAAAATTTATTTGTGAATGTATTCTTACCCCTCTCATTTCCAGTTCTTTTAAAGTTACAGCTCCTGTATCCACAATGTAACTTTTAGTTGGGATCCCTATCATCATTATAGTTCCACCTATTTTAGCAGCTTTAGTCATCAAGTCAGCTCCAGCCTGAACCCCTGAAACTTCGTAAACTACATCAAATCCCATATTATGAGTTACACCTTTAATTTTTTCATCTATATTACCTTTCAAAGGATTAATCACATCAAATCCCATATCCATATCTTCAGCAAATTTAACACGTTTTTCATTTATTTCGCTTATAACAACTTTAGAAGCCCCATTGAGCTTTGCAACCATAGCTATTAAGATGCCTATAGGGCCTCCTCCTATTATTAATGCTGTCTGCCCTACCAATAGGTTACTTCTTCTAACATCATGCATAGCTACTGCTAGAGGTTCTACCAATGCCACAATTTTAGGATCAATAGTCTCTGGTACTGAATAAACCTTTTTTAAAGGTACTTTTATATATTCTGCAAAGCATCCATTACTATGAACGCCAAATATATTTAAATCCACGCACACATTATCTCTTCCTTGAATACATAATTCACATTTGCCACAGCCAGTTAAAGGCTGTGCTGCAACCCTTTGTCCTATTTTAAAATTTATAGGTTTATCTGTATTGACTTCAGCCAATCTTCCTACAAATTCATGGCCCGGAATGAGAGGTGGTTTGGCTTGCTTGTGATGTCCTGCAAATATATGGACATCCGTACCACATATTCCGGCATATTCAACCTTTATCAGTGCCTCATCATATCCCAATTGTGGTTTTGGCACCTCCTTTATTATTATATTATTAAATTCTTCAATAACTGCTGCTTTCATAATTAACCTCCATATTTGTATTTTTTCTCTTTAAAACTTTCTCTACCTTGTCAACTACATTGGAACAATTCAGGCCATATTTATCCTTTAAATAATCTATTGAACCAACTTCTCCATAGCAATCCGGCATTCCTATCCTCTCCATAGGCACAGGAGTATTTTCCGTTAAAACTTCTGCCACTGCTGATCCAAGTCCATTCAATATATTATGATTTTCTGCTGTTATAATGGCTCCAGTTTCCCTAGCACTTTTTATGATTGCTTCTTTATCAACAGGTTTTATGGTAAACATATTAAGTACCCTAATAGATATGCCTTTATTTTCCAAAATTTTTGCCGCCTTTATAGCTTCAGCTACCAGAAGTCCTGATGCTATAACTGTGGCATCATTTCCCTTAACTACTTCCACAGCTTTTCCTATTTCAAAAGTTGATCCCTCTTCATATATTTTTGTGGAAATTTTTCTTACAAGTCTTATATAGTACATTCCATATTTATCCTTGACTTGTTTTAATATGTCTTTTAACATGGTAACATCTGTAGGCTCCATAACTGTCATACCTGGAATTCCCCTCATTATACCCAAATCCTCGTAGGTTTGATGTGTACCTCCATTGTAGGCTGCTGTAACTCCAGGGTCACTTCCCACTATTCTTATATTTGCTTTTTGATATGCTCCTGATATGGCAACTTGGTCGCAGGCCCTTCTTGAAGCAAAAACTCCGAAAGTATGCGCAAAAGGTATTTTTCCTGTTAAAGACAGACCACTGGCCAATCCTATCATATTTGCCTCAGCTATGCCTACATCAAAAGTCCTTTCTGGATACTCTTTAGCAAAAGGTTTCATACCCATAGATGACATTAAATCTGCATCTAAAGCTACAACTCTTTCATCTTTTTTCGCTAGTTCCATGAGGGTTTCAGCATAAGCATCTCTCATAGCTTTTGAATCAACAACATTTTTCTCTGCCAGTATAACGCCCATAATTTTCACCATCCTTAATTAATCATTAAAGTATTTAACTTCTTTTCCAGTATTTCGACAGCTTCATTTCCCTGTTCCATAGATACATTTATGTGATGGTTATTTAAAGTGTTCTCAGCGAAACTACATCCTTCACCTTTTCTTGTATTTAATACTATCATCGAAGGTCTTTCTTTTTGTGCCTTGGCTTTTCGGACAGCCTCCTCTATTTCTTCTACTTTTGAGCCATCTATATTTAGTGAGTACCAGCCAAAGTCTTCAAACTTCTTACATATATCTCCCAAATCATCTATATCTTTCGTATATCCATCTATTTGTTGCTTATTGTAATCTATAAATGCAATCAAATTGTTTACTTTTTTTTGTGCTGCATATAATGCTGCCTCCCATACTTGTCCCTCTTCACACTCTCCATCACCCAATATTACATAAATATAGTTATCCTTTTTATCCAACTTGTGCCCCAGTGCAATTCCTGCTGCTATAGACAATCCCTGTCCTAAAGAGCCTGTAGTTACATCAATTCCCGGAGTTTTTGTCCTGTCACAATGGCTTGGAAGACTTGTTCCATTTTGATTCAATGTTTTAAGCTCTTCTACCGGGAAAAATCCTCTCAAAGCTAATGTAGAATATACCGCTGGACCTGCATGTCCCTTAGAGCATACAAACCAATCCCTTTTTTCCCATTTAGGATTTTTAGGATCAATTTTCATAACATCACCGTACAAAACTGCCAATACATCACATATGGACATAGCTCCCCCAATATGTCCAAAACCTCTTGTGGCTATTTGTCTTATAGTTTCTATCCTAATTTTTGTTGCAAAAATATTTAATTTTTTTACCTTATCTTTATCCAACACTTATCTTCACCTCTTAATTTTTATAATTTTCTATTCTATTAGAATAAATTTTCATATACAGAAGATATAATCTTTTTATTAAAAGGAACATAATTGTTTTTAAGCAGCCTCTGCTGAGTTTTAATTACCAGTTCTGAGAAATCATCTATTTCACTTTTCTGCATACCATATTCACTGAGCTTTTTCTTATATAAAAAATCCCCTAATGTTTTATCTATACTATCGTATATGATTTCTGGATCATCTCTGACATTCAATATTTCCGCAATATAAGTATTCAGTTCTTTTATTTTTCCTTTGCTGTTCATCTTATAATAAGTTCTTAAAACCTCTGTTAAGAACTGATAGTTGGCTTCTCCATGAGCCACATGGTATTTCCCACTTAAAGGATATGATATGGCATGTACAGCACCTACTCCTGTATTGCTAAAAGCTATTCCTGCATAATTACTGGCTACAGCAAAGTTATCCATAATTTCATTTCTGTAGTCCTTACCCTTCGCAGCCATTTTTAAATATCCCTTTAATATGATCTTCATTGCCTTTAAACTGTATAATTCCGTATAAGCATTGGATTTTGGTGCCAAATAGGATTCTATGGAATGGATTAAAGCATCAATAGAACTTGTCATAAATGGATTGAATGGCAAAGTTTTTAAAAATTCTGTTATTAATACCGCATCATCAGCATAAAGTTCTTCGCTGGCTAATCCAAACTTTGTATTTTTCTTAATAAAACCTACTATGGAAATATTAGTAACTTCGCTTCCTGTTCCACAAGTAGTTGGAATAATAACCAACTTTTTATTTTTATCAAAAGGAATTTTTTTTGTAAAAAGACTATATAAATCTATATCTCCAGATACATCTGAATAAGTCATCAATTTGGCTATGTCTATTACAGTACCCCCTCCAACAGCTATAATTCTTTTATAGTTAAATTTCTCAGCTTCCTGAAATATACTTTTTACCATCTGGTCTGTTGGTTCTCCAAGACCATATTTATCCTGAAATATATAGTTGCACTTCAAATTCAACGGTTTAAATATCGGCTCATATAGAAAACTTAAAGTTAATACAAGATCCCCTTCACCTACATTAAATTCTTCTGCAAATTCTTTAAATTTTTCAAAGCTGTGAATTGTAGGCTGACATTTGAACAATAACATAGACATCTTCTCCCTTATTTTGTTTTCAAATCATATTATCTCTTTACATAAAAATTATATTACCTGTGAAATACGTTTACATCAGACAATAATATAATATTATCATCTCTTTATTGTATGAATGCTCATATTTTAAATGTTTTTCAATGGCAGACTTGACCAAAAAACCATCACTTTTAAAAGTGATGGTTAAAATTATTATTAGTATTATAAATGTCTTCCATAAGACAAAAGCGGGTTCCCTGTGCTAAAAAACCAATCTCAACATAACGGAAATAGCACTATCCTGTGGGTTCAGCAATATAATTTATTTCACCCGTTTTTATAAAGAGTCTAAAAATATATCTCCTCTAAAATTCAGAAAAGGCAATTAAGAATCACTTGATTTTAAAACAACATCTTTATTATTCCTGAATTTATAAAAATAAATTGCTCCCATAAATCCAATTATAGATACAGTCCCCATAAAATAATATGCCGTACTCATATTATAATTATGAGAAATTATTCCTGTTAAAGCTGGAATTATCGTCATACCGACTGCATAAATTGCCTGAAAATACCCCATGGCAGTAGATTTTTTATTTTGATCAACATTTTTCATTGCCTCACTTGTACAAAATGAAAACAAAATTCCTGTAGACATTGCCATTAAAATCTGTGCAAAATATATATAGGTTATAGAAGCTGAATTAGGAACTACTAAACAATAAATGCAAATGCATACAAGAACAAGGGGAACCCAAAATTTAGGTCCTCGTTTTAATGCCAGTTTTGATGTGGAAAAATAGGAACTAATTACTGCTGCCACTATGTATATTATTGAGTTCATTCCAATTTGAAAGCCGGAAGCTCCAAGTTGTTTCACAATCTGATTTGTAAAAGACATTACAGTAGACATGAGAATACCCTGTTGAATCAGAGTCAGCAAAGAAAATCCTATTAATCTTTTATTGAAATATACAGTTATGAGTTTTTTCACTGGAACAGGTGTAAAATTTATATCTGGTTCCTTTATAAAAAACGCCAGTATAGTTGAAGGCACTGCAGCTACAACACTCAATATACATAAAAGATTCATTCCAAATCTGTCATAAAACAGAGACCCTGCAACAAACCCTACAAGAACACCTATATTATTTGCTGCAATAATTATTCCCATTGATTTTTGCATTTCATCTTTTCTGAAATAATTTGAATATAAAACCATAAATGAAATCCACATAGCTGACGCCAATCCTGAAAATAAGCTTCCAAGAAGAAACCCAACACCATTAGGCATAAATATCCTAAAAAGAGAAGCTAGTCCACTAGAGCCGGTACCTATTATAATAAAAAATTTATGCCTGCCCCTCATATCTGCCATTATCCCTATTGGCATACGAAGTATCATCTGAGATAGTCCATAGGCACCTACAATTACTCCAATAAAATTTGCAGCCACACCTACAGAAAGTAAATATGGAGTTTGATATGGCATATACACATATTGTGAAAACCAAAACATTACCACTATTACGAGTAAAATTCTTTTTTGTACTTTTATATTTAATTGTTCCACTACTGTTCTCCTCATATAATAAAATGCAGATATCACAACACATATTTATGTATCGTGATATCTTATATATTTGTTTCTATTTTATTTTTCCATTTTATGTTTCAATCCCCAAAAACAAAGTGAATTTTAAATGGCCCAACGAAGATTGGAGCTTGTGTTTTCATTAGATAAACATTCTTCTCCAATTGCCTCCACACGCTTAGCTGTTTTTTTCCGTTACTCAAACCAATTCACCTCACATATATGTTTTAAACTAAACTGATATTTTTATGCGGCTTATACGTCAATAATTATTTCAAATAAAAAAGGGCACTTCTATCCCCTTAATATTTAATAACATTATAGTATTTAATTGCATTTTTCAAATGGTCATATTTAAAATCCGGCCAAAAGTCATTTGTAAACCATAACTTGGCTTTCTCAGACTGCCATAACAAAAAATTACTTATCCTCATTTCTCCACTTGTTCTAATAATTAGATCAACATCAGGCAATCCTGAAGTAAACATATACTTGCTGATTAACTCCTCGTTTATTTTATCAGCACTAAGACTTCCAGTATCTATGTCATGCATTATGTTTTTTGCAGCATCTGCTATTTCTGAACGGCTTCCATAATTTAATGCTATATTCAATATCATACCTGAATTATTTTCTGTTGAGTTTTCTGTCTTTTTAATTTCATTTATTAATTCAGAGGAAAGATTATCTCTAATACCAATATGCCTTACCCTAATATTTTCTCCAGCTTCATTACGTAATTTTACGAAAAATTCCATAAAAAGCTTCATTAAGAAATTTACCTCTTCATCAGAACGGCTCCAATTCTCAGTAGAAAAAACATAGAAAGTAAGTACTTCAACTCCTAATTCAGAACAACATCTAGTAATATTTTCAATTGGCTTTGTGCCAGCTCTATGACCAAAAGTTCGAGGAAAGCCTTTCTTTTTAGCCCATCTACCATTCCCATCACAAATTATAGCAATATGATTTGGTATCTTAATTCTATTATCATCTAATAAATCCTTAATCAGACCATTCATTTCCTCTGACCCCTTTTCTTTAACAGTAACTAGCCGTTAGTTCTGTTCACAATATAAACAATTATTGATATATTTTAAAATTGATCACCATATAAGAGGAAAAAGTCGGTAGGAATGTTTGCAATATTCATCAAACTCGCCCTCAAATTGTATTTTCAAAGCCCTTTCTTCTATTTTAATTCTAATGCCATAACATATCATGCAAATTATAAGTACAGCAACTGGCGCAAATACACTTCGCAGAGAAAAGGCAATACCCATCAAACTCATAATACTCCCTAAATATGCAGGATTTCTTATATATTTATAAAACCCCGTTTTGATCAAATGTTGATTATCTGTTGTCTGGACATAAAAAGTAAATGACCTTTTTAAAGTCCATACTAAAATATCTCTAACAAATATTCCACCTATAATAAGTAAAATGCCAATATAATAAAATATATGGGGCAGCAGTAAATTTCTTAAATCTTCTATAAATCCCCTGCTTCTAAAATAGTAACTGACCCAAATGCTGCTGCAAAATCCTAAAGTAATCAGCCATATTGTTCCTCTGTCGGAATCGGAAGGTTTTCCTTCTCTCTTTGCTGTAAATCTGCTGGAAGTAAATAGCCGTATAATAAACTCTGAAAGAAGTAAAAAATAAATAGAATACTGGCAAATACTATACTCTAATAAATTCATAAATTTAGGTGGATCACCCATGAAATTCCCCTCTTTTCAACTCCTTAATCTAGTTTACTTCTGCAAATTGAATAATAATTCAATTATATCACTAGTTAATTAAATACACATCTCAAATTTTCTTTGTATAATCTGTAATGCCCATTCTGTTTCCAAAAGGATCTTCAAATTCAACAGCCATGCCTGTCATGGTTTCAAAAGGTTCGGACAAAAATCGAACACCTCATCCTTTCAATTGATTATATTCAATTTCAACATTTTCAACTTCAAACCAAATGGTGGGCTTCATATTTTTAAAAATACTCTCATCTTTTAAAATAATTGCCGGTTCTTCATTTCCAATATTAAAGGCCGCCATTCCTTAACAATATTTCGCTCATCTTGCTCTTTTCCCTTGATAAAAAATTTGTTATATATGCCGCTTCAAACCAATGCTACAGCTGCGCACATAATAATTAGAGATACAGCTTTTACCGTATATCTACCCAAAAAGAATATAGCACTTGCCGAACTGACCAGCATTATACCAATCACTATGATAGGTATATAATTAAAATTTTTCATTTTTTGAATCCTCCTCATAAATAAATATTTCTTCTATGCTGACCCTAAAAAACTTAGAAATTTTAAAAGCCAGTAATATAGAAGGATTATATCGGCCGTTTTCAAGTGAACCTACTGTCTATCTTGATACTCCAAGTCTTTCTGCAAGTTCTTCCTGTGTAATGCCATGTTGTTTTCTAATTTCCTCAAGCTTATTTTTCAATTAAATTCCTCCAATCAGTGACGGAAAGTAAACTTTCCATTTATAAAATATCATTCCCAGTATAAATACTTCATAGGATGTAAATTCATTATCACTCATAATTTAATTTATTCATAATTTCTGGAGATTTTTATGAGACAGGGTATTTGTAACAAAATAAAACTTTATAGAATTAACATATTGACAATTCTTAATTAAGCTTCTAATATAAATTACATGATGGAAAGAAACGGTGGGATAAATTATGAAATATTATAAAAACATATGGATAGAATTATTACTTAAAATGCCCTCTTTATTTTTTGGCTTTTTTTTATGTTCTATAGCAATACTTCTGGCACTTTATTCAAAACTTGGAATGAGTCCTTGGGATGTTTTTCACATGGGCATAGTTAATCATTCCATTTTTTCTTTGGGACAGACCACACAAATCGTAGGTCTTTGTGTGGTACTGCTATCAATTTTTTTAAAGGTAATTCCCGGAATTGGAAGTATATTTAATATGTTTTTCGTTGGAATTTTTGTAGATTTAATCAACAATACCGGAATATTTAAAACACCAGAAAATATGGTTGGAAAAATACTAATGCTCATATCATCTATCATACTTATGGGTATATCTACATATTTCTATTTACGGGTCGAACTGGGTGCCGGCCCCAGAGACGGGCTCATGGAAGGACTTGTAAAAAAGCTAAATAAGCCAGTATGCCTTATAAGAGGAACCATGGAAATTACAGTTTTAATAATAGGACTCTTTTTAGGAGGTCCCGTTGGAATTGGCACTCTGGTATCTGCAATCGGAATTGGGCCTTCAGTAGAACTTGCATTTAGAATAGGAAAATATGATTCTAAAAAAGCTCATCACATGGATTTCATAGACTTGTATAAAAACATCAAGGGTACAGACAGTGTGGATATTATTGAATCCAAGAAATCCGTTTAGTTTATTATTTCACAAGACTTTTTCATTCTCCTGCAGCTCCCTTCTGCCATCCTATATTGATATCAGTGATTCTCCAGATTCATACTTCCTCTTTCCTAAATATAAACATTTACCTAAATTATCATCAAAGTACTTTTTTTGAGTATTTCTCCATTTCATCAATATCAATATGATCCTCAAAGAATTGTTTCTAAATAACTTTAAAGAAACAATTCTATTGCCTTTATAGCTTTGATGCAGCATTTGTTTTTGCAATTGCACGTTTACCTGCAACTATGTTTCTCTATGGAATAGCAAATATTTCTCCGATTCCAGCCGCTCTTTTAACAGAAATTATTTTAATGAATTCAGAAATTTACATATTTTTAGCATATTATTTGGCTTGATTTGTGGTTCACTTTCAGGCAGATATAATATGTAATGTAATATATTGCCTACAGCATTCTATATTTATTTATTTTCAACTAGTTGAATCTGAATGCCATTTGGATCTTCAATAAAGAAAAATCTCACCTTTGGAGATGGAGAAATTGGCCCTTTTTTAATAGGAATATTTTTACTCTTTACATAACTCATAGCTTCATCCAGCCATTCCACTTCAAAGCCAATGGAAATACCCTCACTTTGATTTTTAACCTTATTCTTTTTATTGCATATCAACTCAATTTTTGGTTTATTCTCTTCTCCAAGCATAACAATCTCTACTTCTTTACCTGGGCTAAATCTTTTTAAAATTTCAACTCCAAGCAATTCATGATAAAATTCCAAAGATTTCTCCATATCTTCAACATTTAATGTTATCCAACAAAAATTCATAATACTACCTCCTGATTAATATATTTATCTTAATATCTTCTCTTTATTTTTTCATTATAATAATCTTTTTAAAATAAGTATTTCATATAACCTCTGCTTTTGCAAATTAATCAATCTGCAATTTCATTAGCAAAACACTGTTGATTACTCCATAACTATTGTTTTCACAAGTTAAAAAACAATTTACATCTATTAATATATAGTAACGCAATGATATAATCTAATTATAACTTAATTCGCAGATTTAAATTTTCAAGAAAAAGAACCCCTAAATACATAAAGGTTCCCATCTTGCGAGGCGAAATAGCAAAACTTACTTCATTGGTTTTAAGGAAACATTAAGGTACTACCTATATTTTAACATTACAACAGAAAAAGCAATAATCTAAATATTAAGAATAAATTAATATATTATGGGTATGCTATTTATAGAGTATTTTCATTTTAATTTTTACATGATTCCCTTAAGATTAGAAGTTCTGGCTAAATTAGCCTGAAGCTTCTAATTATTTTTGATGGTAAAAATATAATAGACTTTATGACAATTTGTGGTATAATAAACATATATAGCTAACTTCTTACAATGTAAGTTACCTTCTTATCTTTATAAAGCCCCGGCTTCCCGGGGTATAATTATTTCTATACTGGAGCTGGGGTATTCGCATTTTGTGTAGTGCCCACAGGAGTTACAGTACTTTGTATTGTAGAAAGCTTAAAAAGCAGAGTTGTTAAATATTCATGCAGCTCTGCTGTATTTCATTATCCATCTTTCACCTCGCCCTCCTAATAGCATCCTTGACCATTCCGTAACAGTCATGGACCATTAACTTTTTTATATCGTAAAAAGAGAGGTTCTCGCCTCTCCTAAGTTTATTCTTATTCAATTTTTCCCTCTTAGGCTTTTTCTTCATATCCCCCCTAATTCCTGCATAAAAACACTTTCTATTAATTCACTGCATAATATAAAAGAGCCCTAGTTATAAGGCTCTTTAAGGTGCTCTAATTATTTAATTAGAATAGCATAGAAATTAATCCACACTCTTAGGGTTTTCTTCTTTTCCCTGTTGTTTTAAATACCATCTTGACGCATTAATTTTCTGGCTCAAATTACCAGCAAATGGTTCAAAACTTTTTATTACCTTATCTTCTTCTTGAAGTTCACATAAAGCATCATAAATTAGAGAAGCGTCCAAATGAGCATTATCTATTTTTAAAAGAAATTTTAAAGTAGTCATTGGGCATTCACTTAATCCACTTATATAATTATGTTTTTTTAGTATGTCTAATATTTCTTGCTTTAAATTCTCTTTATCCATATACATTATTTCCTCCTCAATCTTTATATCTATTAAATTTCTACAAATAATGATAATATCCTGCTAAAATAAAAAGATGGCAATATATACTAGCATATTAATTATTTTTTCTGATTTCTTATATAAAAATAAGTACCAGGTTTTCTGGTACTCTAAGCTATTAATCAATGCTATTGTACTAGCATTGATTTCTTGCCTGCTTTTAATTTTGTGCAAAAAATCACCCGGCATTTAGGGTGCTTATCTGTATATCTGTAACGCTATTACAACTATTAAAAGGAGTGTCTATTTATTATAGTATCTTTTGGCGGTTGCACTTAAGTTTATCGTGCCCTGCAACCACAAGCACCAGCTTAGTAATTACCATTACTCTTTTCATTTATGTAAATTTATTATTTTCAATTTCGCTAAGGCTATTTCCTTAGGACACTTATAAGTATATATGGTATTTGTTACGTCTTAATATCATATTAGTTAACTATTTGTAAACATTATGAAATTTTAAAGACACCCAGCTAAAAGTCAGGTGTCTTATAATGGCCGCAATATCTACATTGCTGAATTTATACCATATCATCTTAGTTTTAATCGACTATATACAGCATATAATACTTTTATATGCTATTTGTCCCAAATATGTTCCAACTTTGTCCTATTTTGTCTCAAATTTGCCTTACGATTTTTTTATTTATTTTATATAAAAGCAAAAGTCTGATTTTTCAGGTTCTATTCACTAATATTTAATTGTCTCTTTAATCCTTCCTGAAGAATATGTGAAAAGTTTAAATGTGCTTCTTCGGCCTCTGTATTAAGCCATGCTGGTACTGTCAAAGTTTTCTTTACTGCCTTATTGTCATATTCTCTTATAACTTTTTTCAGCTCAACTTTAACTAATATAGCTACTTTATTTTTCTTTAATTCTATTTTATTAATTTTAGTTGCCTCATGTATAATAACTTTATCTTGGTATAAATCAAATAAACATAACTTCAGTGCATCCTCTGCCATTATATATGCCTCTTCTAAAATTTCTCCATAAGTTATTATTTCTTCAAAATCTGGGGAACTTACATTATAATCATTTTCTGCCATAGTAGTTATTATTGCAGGAAAAACATATATATCCTTATACATAAATTGAAATAATTACTTGAACTATAAACCTGAATTTGATTTATATGGTTATAACAACTTCTGTACCATCTTTTGCTTTAACTTCCACAATCCTTAATCCACTATACCTTTTTAGAAAACCAACGCATTTTAACAATTGGTTTAAGTCAATCATTTCAACATATTTTCTATTTTTTTCAGGTATATGCTTCATTGTCCAGGGAGATTTTAAAATTGATGCACTAAGCCTTAAAAGTATAAATGGAACAGGTATCACAAATCTCTTCCATCTTGATTTAATATATATTTTCATACAAGCTACTCCTATTCTATTACAACTTCCACTACATCCCCATTTGCACTTTTTACATCCACTATCTTTCCAGAAAGGTTATTATCTATGGCTTCGGATATAAGATTCAGATCTATATTTTCCATTCCCTTGACGCTGTCACTTATAGGAATTTTTCCTACAGTCTTGAGTATTATCTTTATAAACTTTACAGGAAGATTTACATTTACATTGTCTCCATCATGAGAATTAACTTTGATTTTAAGCATCTTGTCCGTTATATCCTCATCTGAAACAGCCTGAACATCCTTACTTTTGTCCTTAAGGGATTCAATAATGTCCTGGGCCTTGTCAGATGTGATTTTACCTTTCTCTAACATTTTTAATACTTTTGCTATTTCCTCATTCATTTTCTTATCCTCCACTTCATATTTATTCATTCAACATCTTAATTGCCTGATCTGCATTTATCTCTCCCCTGTCCAGCATATCCACTACCTTCTTCTTGTCAATCTTCAAATCTTGGGATACATTATACCCTAGTGCAGTTATTACCTCATCTAGTTTTGATCTTACTGTAGGATAGGATATACCGAGTTCTTTTTCCACATCTTTTATATTTCCCCTGTTTTTTAGAAATACCTCTATAAATTTAAGCTGTTCTTTCGTAAGATATTCAAATTTTGACATCTCAAAATCATTTTCAATCACAGTGCTGCACTTGGGGCATTGAAGTTTTGAAATTAAAAGTTTTGATCCGCATACAGGGCATTTCCCAATAATTTTATATGCCATTTCACCACCACCTTTCCTATGGCCATAGTATATCATGTATTTTTTATATATTCAATGCAATAATTAATTTTATTATATATATTTAAATTTAACATTAACATATTTAATTTAAATATTAATAATTCTAATAGTACCTATAAAAATTCGAAACATTTTATTGTAGTATAAATGTATATATTGCACCAATAAATAAAAAAGCTCTTCATGACATTTACTTTATCATGAAAAGCCTAAATTCATATATTCCTAAAATATAACTTTAAATTGAGGATAATTTACAATGGCAATCCGAATGGATCTCATAGTCATTGCAAAAATACACAGTATCATTGCAATGGCTATATGGCTATGGCACTTATATCATATTTTATTTTTTCATCCTCGTTTATAAGGTCTGCCGCAGTAATTTCTATTTCAAATACCAACTCCATACTCATGCAATGACTTATGCTTTCACATCCAGAGTTGTTCCTAAATTCGGATCCTGCATCTCACTGATATTCTCTATCATCTGCTGGGCATTTTCCTGTCCATCATCCAGTACTTTTCTTGTCAAAGCTGTACCTACTAAAGTTGATACATCGAATTGGCTCATAGCTATTGACAATTCAGGTATATCCATATTTTCACCTTCGTCTCTCTTTTATTTTTTAGGAATTCATTAGAGGCCTCCGTCCTCTGTATTTTGGCCATATTATATCTGCTATTAAAGTATTTTCAATTATATTATCGTAATTATATTACAAATATTTAATGTAAATGCTAGATTGCATTTACATGTTGTTTTGGTTTACATTTGTTTTCAATTTACATAATATATAGAATGTATACTATGACAGAATTGATGAAGTTTCATTTCAACAGCTACTAATAATACAGGCTTTACGCATAGACCTAATAATTTACCAAGACTCTAAATAATCCTGACAACCGCTTTCATTCCAGGTATCTAATAGCAGTAACTTCCTCTTTATAATTAATATCTGGTACTTCAGGTTCTTTCATTTGAAATTTCTCCTTAAATTTATTCGAGAATATTATTCCAAATCTACCATGCCGTTATGCAAAAAAGAATAGATATAGATTTGATTTTTACACAAATCTATACCCATTCCCCCTATTTCATAATAACTCTTGTAGGATCTTTGAAAAATAAAGTCAAATATGCTCAGTACCAATCCATAAAATTGATTCATAGAATACTATTAATCAGTGTCCCCTATGCTTCATAAGTTTCTTTTGCTGTCTCAAATAAAATTTTTTTCTTTCCTCTATTTCTCTTTTCTGTTTTGATGCCTTTTTCCTCTGAAATTTACCTGTTTCATACTGTAATTTCATAACAAGCTGTGCTTTTGTTCCTATCCCTTTATATTCTACTTCTTGTTTTATCTTCCTTTTGAGCCTTTTGGAATTCAACTTTCTTTCTTTAGTTTCACTAGTATCATGTAGATGTACTGCTCTGCTAAATTTTAGATTGTAAAATTTTCTAAGTATAAAATCATATACATCATAGTCTCTGGGTTCTGAACCAAATACAAATCTTGAAACCTCATACTTTCCATCATAAATTTTCTCAAACACTCCAATCCAAAATGATCCATCAAAAAATACTGTTAACTTGATACAAATTTCCATATTACATTTTCTCCTGTTTATTTAAAACTTGAAGAATGGACAACCCCAGGAGGGCAGGTTACTTCTATATGTTTAATATAGGTCCGGACTACCAACCGGAACTGTGTTTTTATCTTCATTTATATATTAAACAAAATTGAAATTTTATACAACATGTAAATTTTATTTAATGACAAATATAAGTGCTTAAAATATTGATTACGGCTATAAAAATATTATATAAACTTAAATGTAGGTAATATCACATGACTTTATATTTTTCCAACCCATAGTTAAATTAAAACAACATGAGGCATTGAAATATAATGGCTAAATGTGCTTTTATGGCATAAATTATAAAAAGTTAAAAACAGTTGGAAAAATATTAAGAAAATCCTTTATTTATGTGCCTCTAAGGCATATAATAAAAATAAAGAATAGCTATTTTGCACAGGTTGAACCTTAACATGAGATGTATTTAAATCAACAATTAGGACAGATGCCACATTCACCACATTTGTTGAACCTTAACATGAGATGTATTTAAATTTATAAATCGGTCGATATATTGCTTTTCCTTCTTTGTTGAACCTTAACATGAGATGTATTTAAATTTGTTTTAACTGGATAACTATTAAGGTGCATATATGTTGAACCTTAACATGAGATGTATTTAAATGTAGGTATAAGAATGTACCAGAGAATCTTATTAAACAGTTGAACCTTAACATGAGATGTATTTAAATAGGTACTTGCAAAAGCGTCCTCTTTACTATACAAGGTTGAACCTTAACATGAGATGTATTTAAATATAATAGATAAACTTTCTCGTGATGAACAAAAGCAGGTTGAACCTTAACATGAGATGTATTTAAATGGCTAAATGTAAAGTAAATAAAGTAGAAGTTCCTAGTTGAACCTTAACATGAGATGTATTTAAATCTGTTACTGCCTGATCTAATTTAAAATCCTGTTTTTGTTGAACCTTAACATGAGATGTATTTAAATTTTTTTCTCCTATAGCCTTCCATGACAACCCATCAAGTTGAACCTTAACATGAGATGTATTTAAATTCTGCAAAACTCTTATTTAAAAGATTTTGTGCTGTGTTGAACCTTAACATGAGATGTATTTAAATGGCGATGATAGATGGAGTTGTGAATGAGGAAGATGTTGAACCTTAACATGAGATGTATTTAAATTTATTTTGTTGTAAGGCATTTCTTACTAAGAAAGCTGTTGAACCTTAACATGAGATGTATTTAAATTAATGGTAGAAGGAACATTCAAAGCAACTCACGCCAGTTGAACCTTAACATGAGATGTATTTAAATTTCTTGCTTAGACATTATATATACTTTCTTCATGGCTGTTGAACCTTAACATGAGATGTATTTAAATAGTCCATGATGATAATAACGGTGTTGATGTTGGTGGTTGAACCTTAACATGAGATGTATTTAAATTGCTATTGCAGTACAGTTGATTATGACGGTAATGAAGTTGAACCTTAAATAAGTATATCTTACAATGATAATTATTATTAAATACAAAAAAGTAAAAAAATGGTTGTGGTACCCTCGATTATATATTTGTATTTATTTGGTTTTCATCAGTGAGTTCTCGAATCTGTATCTTGGACCATTAAAAACAAGCAGACGGCTGTAATGAATAATTTTGTCAATCAGCCTGTCTGAAAACAGTATAAGACCTTTCACTTTAGGGAGAAAAAATTGGCTCTTTAGTGGAAGCCCCAGAGGAGCTGAAGCCAGTGCCACAGTCTATAGTATAATTGAAACATCCAAAGCCAATGGATTGGAGCCATACAGCTATTATGAATATACACCGGATAGTTTACCGCTTACGATTCAGGGACAGCCCTTCCATAAACCACCGAAACTCCCTGGGTTTTATACATTTTACTGCTTCTGCGTCTTTAGGCCACTGAAAATGACCATTTTCCAATCTCTTGTATAGAAGCACAAATCCATCACCCTCCCAATACAATGCTTTCAGTCTGTCTTTCTTTCGACCACAGAATAGGAACAAACTATTCTGGAAAGGATTCAATTCAAAATTCTTCTGTACAATGGCGGCCAGCCCGTCAATTGACTTCCTCATATCAGTATGTCCGGTTGCAATGTATATTTTTTCTGTCCTTGAAATATCACCCAACATTTTGCAGCACCCTTATAGTTTTTTCAATTAAACTAGCTGAGGCACTATTACGAATTTCCACCACTGCAGAGCCAAAACGAATAACAATGTCAGTCTGAACTGTTTCTGAAGAAACATAGGCTGCATCTGTAGAAATGCTACTTGATAATTTGGAAGTATCTACAGGA
Source organism: Clostridium moutaii (assembly GCF_041205085.1). Classification (NCBI taxonomy): domain Bacteria; kingdom Bacillati; phylum Bacillota; class Clostridia; order Eubacteriales; family Clostridiaceae; genus Clostridium; species Clostridium moutaii. The sequence goes on along the minus strand of NZ_JBGEWD010000023.1, from coordinate 12,289 downwards.
ACTATTTGTTCCCCTGGATTTTTGGAAGGTAGGGCTTCACAAGCAGCAGCACGTATTTTTCTCAACCAGTACTAGCTGGTCCTAATGCCATTTTCCAGGGACCATGATTTCACAGTCTGTCCACTGCCGCGGCATTCATGTATGATTTTAATCCACTCATTCATTCTATATTCCTGGGTTGCTTTTTGTACATCCATATAAAATCTCCTTTTAAAGTTTTTCAAGTTAACTTTAAAAACTTCAAAACTTATTTTAGAAGATTATCGCATACTTTTTGAACACTTTCCATCCACTTTCTTATTTGACGCATACCCTGAATCAACCAAAGGCTGTAAAAAAAGTTGATGTACAAACAGCCCTCTTGTGTCAGAGAAATCTGAAATCATGCGGTTTATTCTAAAATATCAATTTACTTAATTTTTGCCATTGGATATGGACTATTAAAATCCAAATCAGTAAGTTTCATACCACCATTTTCATATTTATAATAAGCGTCAAATCCACCTAAGCTATCAGCATGATTAGCACCTGATACGTCTTCATAAACCTTTAACCCATAAGTACCACTATTATCTATATTATACAAACTATACATAGGTCCATGTCCCATCCAAGCTTGCACCTCTTGTCCAGATACTTTAGCATTTTGCATAGATTCATCATTAGCTAAATCTATAGAACAACTTTTATTAAAATTATTTGAATACATTTTAAATGTATCATATCCATCTAATTCATAGGAAAAATTATCTTCACTTATATTTCCGACTTCTAACCCTGGTTTTTCACCATCATTATAGTTATCTACTTTGGTCAAACTACTTCCATCCATAGTTTCAGCATCACAGGTCTCACTTCCGCTGCTTCCTCCTTCTAATGCCATAGATATTATTTCAGGTAATCCATCTCCTGTTATATCTGCTAAGATAATTTGTCCATAACCAACAAAACTTTTACCTACAATTTTTGAAGAAATTATTTGACCACTAGAAGTATTCTGTACATATAACATTACTTTACCATCATTATCTATATTGTTAGTAAGTATAATATTTTCAAAATTTCCATCATTATTTATATCTACAGTTTTTATATCAATAATTTTCTCACCATTAAAGCTTCCACCAATATCTAATTTTGTACCATCAAAACTATTTTCTACATCTTCAGATACAGATCCTTGTCCACCTAAAATAATAATATTACTACTACCCAAAGAATCTATATAACTTTTCTGACTATCAATAATTTTACCCTCTGTAAGTATTATTGGTGCATTTAATTTAGCTGCAAGTGCTGATCCCGACAAAGCATCTGGAAAATTCTCTCCATTGGCAAGTATCACATTTTTAGAATACAATTTAAAATAATCAGCTACCTTTAAAGATGTATCATATCTATTATTCCCGCTAATTCTTATAATGTTTTCATTATCTATATTAGACAAATTATTTTTTAATTGACTTTGAATATTATTACTTAATACTCCGCTACCGCCAATTAAATAGATTTTGGATGGATTTATAGAAGATATTTTATTAATAACAGCATCTGGTATGCTATTATCTTCACTCATAAATATAGGATATCCTTTAGATGCCGCAATACTTGATATACTTAGAGCATCAGGAAAATTAAATCCATTAACTATGACTACAGGAGTGCCTTTTTCAACATTCATCTCATCAACTATAATATTATTAGTATCAAATCTATTCATGCCACCCAATCTCTTAATATTTTTATATCCATACTGTTCAAGTTCATTCACTACATTACTACCAATTGAACTCTCTCCCCCAAGTAAATATATAGTACCATTTTGTGATAAATGTTTACTTATATAATCTAAATTTTCATATGAATTACCATAAATAAAATCATCCAGAAGTAATATAGGTGCATTTATTTTCTTTGATAGCGGTGCTCCAGCTAATGCATCTGGAAAATCTTTGCCACTAGCTATTATTATACTATTCGTTACCCCTGGGCTAACCTGACTAGCAATATAAAAAGATGTTTCATACCTATCTTGTCCAGATAATCTAGTAACATTATAATACTTCGATGATTGCGCAGAAGCCCTATAAAAAGGTACTATAAATAATAAAATTACTGTTAATATAATCATCTTCATAATTCTTTTGTTCACATATAACATCTCCCTAAATGTATACTTTTTAATATTATATTAACATTTAATTAATGTCTTATCAATAATTAGTAAATCTTCTTAATAATACCATTTAGGTTGTATTGTATTTCCATATATCTTGATTTTTATATAAAAAAGAATGAACTGACCCCCATAAGTTAGACCTAAAAATCTAACTTATGGGAGGTCAGTTTTTTATGGCAAAATATAGTTATCAATTAAAAAAAGAAGTTAACGCTACCAATATCAAATTAACATTCATATTTTTACTCAATGTATCCAACTTACCACAACTTGATTTTAATCTTGTAATTTCAACATTAATATCTATTTTCTCGTCTTTTATTTTTTCTTTATAAGAATTATATATCTTACTATATAAATCTTTATAATAATCATAATCATCTGAATCATTCATATATCTGTCAAATATTTTTGAATATCTATTATATTCATGCTTATATATTCTTTTCTTTTTTTTACTTGATTTATCCAAATAATCACCCCATTGTAAATATTCTATATATTAAGTTTAAATCCTTTAAAATTAATATAAAATTTCTCATAAGATACATTTCTAAAAACAGTCATTTTTTTACACGTATTAAAAATAAAAATTTACACTATACTACTGTTATTATCATAATCTCATAACACAGATGAAGAAAGGAAAATTAAGATATGAAGAATATTTTTAAAAAGAATGCAATTATATTATTGATAATATTAATAGTATTAGTTATTTTTGAAATTCAATCTATTGTAGCAAAACACCAATTTCATCATATCTCCAATAATAAATATATAATATCCAGTTCTTTTCGATCCCACAAAGATAAATCTGTAAAATAAATTATTTTATAAATTTTATCCTCTATAAAGCTGTTTTAAGACGTTTTAAATCCAATGGAAGTCATTTATTTTTCTCAATCAACCGGCCGCTGTAAAGTGCAGAGCTTTGAAATTTTCTCTCTAGATTATTTGAAAAGACGTACTTTGAAATCTAAAAAAATTCTTACAAATTTATAAAAATAAATCTAAAAAAATGCAAAATTAACACATAACTATTTTGTACTAAAAAACAAAGAAGGAGGAATAGAAAATGAATAAAAATTTATTTTACATTTTATTGTTAATTGTTGTACAAGCTCTCATACAAATAATTTTTAATTTTGTAATAATTTACCTTAAAAGTAAAATGTAAAAAATAAGCAATAAATTATAAGTAGTAAATTATCCGGTGTGTATACAAAAATAAAGACCATTCATTTTTTAGAGTGGTCTTTATTTTTGCTATTTGTTCCTTTTATAGCAAGATTGAACCCATAGATTTCAATATCAATATATTAAAGTATTATCTCATAAGAAAATATTCCTCTTAAACATTCTTTAATTACATCACTGCTTTAATAACACCACAAGCTAACCTTCTACCAGACGCTCCAGAAGGTTGAGTTCTATAATCATCTGGGCTCTCATGTATAATCACTGATTTTCCAATAATCTGAGCAACATTAAATTTATTTGTAAAAAAAGTCATTCTAGAATAACCATTATTAGAAAAAAGAACAGGAAAATCTCCTGCATGATTGCCATGGGGCTGATTAGTTGGATTCCAATGTTCTCCGGCAGGATTGAATGGTTCCTCAGAATTACCTACAGCACATGTACCATTCTGGTGTATGTGAAATCCATGAGGCCCAATTTGAGGGTTTCCATCCATAGCAGGTCTATAAGAAGGTAATCCATTGACTTCTGCCGAAACCTCAGTCCCTCCACTTACTTGAGTAAAGATAACAGTACCTCTTATATTAGTAGCCAAGGGGCCTCCCATTATATGGGCTACAGCTTTTCTGACAGGCACATTCATATCATCATTTCTATATCCACAGTCATTATGACTTAAAAAAGGGCATTTATATTCGTCAAAATACATAATATCCTCCAAATTAAACACTTCAATTTATGTTATGTAAAACTTTTAAAATAGTTACAATTATATAATTGTATTCTAAAGATATTATTAGTAAATAAAAGTATTAGTGAACATTATAGTGTTTTTATCAATATAATCATTCATATGACTTAATTAATAATTATTATCAATTAATACAAATAATCTATAAATACATTTTCTTGATAAAAATTTTATATTTAATAACGATGGAACCCTTTGATATCAATAGATTAAGCCACTTTTTATTTATATGTTATCGTATTCACAAAAAAATAATCTTTATGTGTGAGTAGATGTCATTTTTTTTAATTTTCACCTTATATTCTATACTAAACATTTTATATATCAATACGATAAATAGGTTAAATAAAATTTTTATGGAAGTGAATATAAATGGATGTAAATAGTATTATGAGTACTTATTATATGAATTCTTTATGGAATAACTTAAATTCTACTTCAACAACTCCTAATGTTCCATTAGTAAATAATATTGACTCTACCTTACAAGAGGATTATACTGCATCTAATTACTTTGGACAGAATACCAGCACAGAACTTCAGGATATTTATCAGCAAGTTGAACCAACATATGGGATACCGTTAGCGTATAGTTCATTAGGTGATTTATCTATACCTACAAATATTACTCCACCTAGCAACGGGCTGCCTCCTGCTGAATCAAATATTGCATCATTACTTCAGGGCAATAATACTGAAACAGATAATATAAATGAAAATATTTTATCTCAATATGATGCAATAGAAAATAGCACATATCAGTATAGTTATTCAAACATTTTATCTTCAAATCCTAACGATATTTACAACACTATTGATTCTTTATCACAACCTATAGACAATAATTTAGACACTTTAGTATAATAGCTTCAAATCTTTAATATTCAAAGAAAATTTACACTATAATAACATTAATATCATAATTTTGTAACATATTAGTGAGAAATTATTGGTATTAAGAAATTTTATAAATTAAAATATAAAGGAAGGAGGAAAATTAAATAATGAAAACTATTTTAAAAAAGATTCAAATATCATTATTAGCGCTATTAATGATATTTGGTAGTGGATCTGTTATGGCTAAAGGACAAGCAAAGGATACTTCCAATGGAAGCTATGTTTTATCAGGTTATTTTCCAAGGCGAAATCTAATCAATTCAATTCGCAATTATCATCCTCAGTCCACTGAAACTACAATAAATCTTCCTGCAAATACTGAGAAATCTAGCAATTGGGCAGGATATATAGATACACCTACTTCCCAAAATAATAGTTATACAAGTATTTCTGGTAGTTGGATAGTTCCTACTATTTCATCAGCTCAACAAGATACTTCAGCAGCACAATGGATTGGTTTAGGTGGAGTGAACTCCAAAGATCTTCTTCAGATGGGAACTATAGAAGAAATAAAAAATGGACAACCTACCGCAGAAGTATTTTGGGAAGAATTGCCTAATGTTGCTCAAAATATAATGAGTATTCCAATTGGTTCAACCATTAGTTCAAGTATATCCAAAACGTCAGATTCAACTTGGAATTTAGTATTTACCGCAACTACACCACAAGGACAAACAGAAACCAAGACCATATCTACAACATTGGATTCTTCTTATGCTGAAGAAATTGGGACATCTGGAGAATGGATCAGCGAAGATCCTTCTAACCAATATTCTCAACTGTTTCCTTTAGCAAATGCAGGTACTGTAAAATATCAATCAGCTACAGTTAATGGTACATTGTTGAACAGCTCAAGTAATACCGTTCATCCAGTTGCAATGATATCAAGCAATGGAAATGTTTCAATTTACCCTTCTACAATTGAAACAGATGGAGAATCATTTACAACAACTACTAATATTAGCTCAATTGCTAAACATAGGTTTAATAATTTTCCAAAATATACTTTAAAAAATCCTAACAGTAAAATTCATTCTAGAAAATCAATGTCAATTACAGTAATATTTCACTAAAATAATAAAGAGGTTATAGGGAATGGGTACAGATTTGTGTAAAAAACAAATCCATACCCATTTTCGAGTTACTTTTAAAATATAATTTTAACAAAATATTTTTTTCCTGTATTGCCGGAATTGTATTAATGGTTATTCTAATTATGATACTACATAATGCCATAAAAAATTTCAGTAAATTATTAGCAAAATATTCTATTAATAGTAATATCTAAAAATTAAATAAGAAGAGACACATTTAAATCTCTCCAATTTTTAACTACTACATTTACAATCTATCTCCGAATAATTCATAACTAATATTTCAGCTTTATTCTTTCTAACTTCATCCACTATTTTTTCTACTTTTAAAGCAATATCATTTTCAAGAAAATATTCTCCACATTGCTTACAGACATTTGCCGGAACATCTTTAATTATGATAATATGTCCATCCAGATCTACAATGTGATTAACTCTACCCTGTACTAAATCACCTTTACATAAAGTGCAATTCATATATTATCTTCCTTTTAGTACTTTAATATCAACTTGATGTCTTCCTATAATTGTTTTTATTGCATCTATGTTTTCATTTATATTTTTTATATCATTTTTGATATTCTCTATATCAATATCATTATCCACTTTATTCTTTCCAGTTCCAACAACTTCTAAGCTATGTACTAATGCTTTAAGAATTTGAGTATTTTCATCCAATTGGGATTTTATAGTGTCAAGTTTTTCGTCTAATTTCTTATCTAATAAATCCACAATTTCCTGTAAATCTTTTTTATCCGTATTAACAACCACCTTTCTAAATTATCATATTATATTTTTCTATTTACAATGAGAAAAAACTATAAATAAAATTTTATGTAATAATAAAGAACTCAGCTAGGAGTTCCTTTTATTTAAGCATCTGATTTTTTTTAGTTTTATATTCTTCTTCGCTTATTTCACCTTTAGCAAATCTTTCATTTAATATGGACATGGCTTTTGCTGAAGATATATTAGTAGCAAGGTTTAAATTTCTACTGCTAATTGCCTTATATATAAAATATGCTATTAATAAACATACTATTAACACTGGAATCATAATTATTAGATTAAATCCGCCATATCCATAATATGTTCCAAATCCATTACAAAACATCCAAAACACCTCCATATTTTTATTATATCATACTTTATCAACTCAAAAACATAATAAGATAATTAATTAAAATATGCCATTTTTATATTATATTGGCAGGTCTTTTACATAATATCATCTTATTTGAATAATTAGTATTATCTAGTACTAAAACTATTACTGTATCACCTATTTGATATTTATCATCATTCATAGCATGTATAACTTGTACCTGCCCATTTATCAATGTATTATATGAATTATCTCTATTATATTGTTGTATTTGTCCATATAATATATGACAATAATTTATTTTTTTTATCTTCGAATTGACTAATGAATTAATTGATTTTAATATTTCTAATTTCATCTTATTTAATATATTACCTTTGTTTTGTATCATCTTTTACACTCCTTCTTTTTTAAATAAAAGAGAGAAGATATATTTCAATCTTCTCCTAATCATATTTCATTACCATATTTATAACTTGAAGTATACTGTTTCACTGTACCATCTAATGATGTTAAAGCATTTACTATATCTTGTCCATCTATAACACTTGGGAATTCTAATTTGTCTATATGATATTGATGAACTACTTGAGTAGGTTGCGATTTATTATTTATATTACTTGCTACCTCTGGTGTCTTTGGTATTATTATATTATCTAATAAATTACTAGAAGCAATATTATTAAATCTATTTGTTATACCATCCAAGTCAATATCCTTAATTAAATCTACTGCTTTATACATTTTTGCTGTATCTTCAGAATTTAATACATATTCTGGTTTACCGGGTGTACCATCCAACCATTGTAATCCAGTTTTTGTATTTTCTCCACCAGTATCAAATTTGCTCAAATCAACATTAGGATTTGTTGGTACAAGCCCCCATTTCTGAGCTATATCTTCAAGATATAATTTATTCGTATCATATCTAGTTGTTCCAGGTCTTCCACTCATTCCTGTACCAGCATAAATAGTAAGTTTATCACCAAATTGTGCCTTTAATATCGCTGCATCTGAACCTCTTGCTCTAATGCTGTTTTTTCATCATTTAAATCATCCTGTAAATGTTGCTGTGCTGTCTGATGTTCCCAATCATTATCTGATTGCTGTTTATCCCTTAAATCCTGTTCATCTTGATCTACAGTGGATTGATTTGCTACATATGTCCAATTCCAGTTACCACTCTTATCTTTAGTTAATTGTTGTACATTTCTATCATTTTGATCCTGTTATAATTTTATTCTAGCTTGCTCTAAATCAAGTAAATTCTTATCCCTAGTTTCCTGTTCCTGTAAAGCTTGATTCTGCTTATCCATAGCTTTAAGTTGAGCATCTATATGCTGCAATCCTAGCACTAACCTCAGCATATGTTACTGTAGTTTCATTCTCTTGCCATTTCATTTTTGATTTAGCTGCTTCCATAGCAACGTTAGCACTAGTTTGTAATTTCCCATTTTCAGTATCTAACATTTTTCCTTCACTGTCTAATAAACCAGTATTATTAATAGTAATATTACCATCTTTATCTTTAGATACCACTAGACCATCAATACTTTTGGATAAATCTTGAGATAGTTGAGACATTCTTTCTCTTTGAGTTGCATCTTTATCTTGTACTTCTGCCAATTGCTGATATTCTGATATTTCATCTTTTGTCTTATTATTCTTATCAGTTTTTGCTTTAGCTTCGTCTTGAACATTTTGTAATAAATTATTGTTATATAATTGATTTTGTGCTTGAGCCAGTGTATTTGTTGATACTCCAGCATCATCCATTTGTTTCTTTAAATCAGCTATATCAGAATTGATTTTCTTTAATTTACTAGAATCGTAATCCTTAACAAGACCAGTAGTACCAGGATCACTCATTTGATCTTCTAATTCTTGTTTTTGCTTTTGTAAACTTTTAATCTGATTTTCTTTGTCTTGAAATGGCTTTAAATTTGTTTTTATTTCTTGTGATGAATTATCCTTCATTGCCTGAGTCAATCCTTCATAAGAAGTTTTCAATTCGTCTGTCTTTTGTTTCATATCCTGTTGATGCTGTATATGATTAATTATTACTGCTGAAGCTATTCCAATACCAGCTATTATATATATAAGTGGATTTGTTAATAATGCTAAAGTTACTCCCTTTATAGAAGTTGCAAGTATATTAAATGTATCTGCTAATCCTGCAACTATACCTGCTTTACTAGATATAATTATAAAATTACTTAATACAATTCCTATTTGAGTGAATAAACCAGTAACTAACTTACCATTTTTAATTACTAATATTAATGCTGTTGCTAACCCCGCTAACGCTATGCCCGACTTTGGAGTTGTTGTAATTAATGTATTTAAAGTCCATACAAATGAGGTCAATCCTTGTAATGCTTTATTTATAGAGCCAGTAGTTACCATAGATTGATATAAATTTTCTACCGCATGTTGAAAATCCTTAATTTTTGCTAATGTGCTTTTATTCCATACATTATTAAATTTTTCTTCTGCATATCCAGCACTATCACCCACATCTTTTAACATACCTTGTACCTTATCATAATTCTGCATTAGTACCTGAAAATCATTCGCATGATTAACGCCGGCCATAGCTTTACTAATGGCAGCCCTACTAACTTCAGGGAGGTTACTAAACTTCTTAGCTAATTCATCCAATACTGTCTCATAACTTTTAAATGTACCAGCATCAGATCGTATATTTACATCTGCATATTTTTTTAAATCTCTTTCAACATTACTAAGATCTTGTCCTTCTGCGTCAAATTTCTGTCCACCTTTCACGTTTTGATATCTTGCGAATTGTGCCTGAAAAGATGATCCAATTGAACTTGCATTTTCTCTAGTAACACTAGATACAGTACTTATATATGCTAATAAGTGGTCAAAATCAACTTTTACAGATTGTGCCATAGCAGATGAACCTTGCATTGCTGTGCTTATTTCTTTAAAACTTGTGGCACTGTCATTATCTGCCTTTGTTAGCTTAGAAATCACATCCATCATAGCTTGAGCATCCTTAGTGTTCATCCTAAATCCATTACTTATAGCAATTAATTGGTCTGCTACATCTTGATTTGATTGCCCTGATAATGTAGCTCCTATAGTTGTGGCTTTCAACATATTTTTAGTTTGAGATATACTATCACCTGCTCTAAGAAAATCCTCTGCGCCTGACATCATTTCTCCTGTTGTACTATGTAATTGAGTAGCCAAATCAGAAAATTGTTGAGTTAATCCTTTAACCTGGCTTTGATTTGCCCCAGTAATCATTTGAATATTAGTTTGTGATTTATTTAAATCAATCACATTTTGAATTGCATCCTTAATTTGATTGATTCCACCATAAACCGCTGCACTTGCAGCGCTAAAACTCAATAATCCTTTTACACTGTTTCCAATACCCGAACTAAATGAACGATTCTTCTCATCTACATTTTGTAGACCAGTATTTAAATTATATATACCTTGGGTATCACTATCTATGGTCATTTTATGCTTACTAATTACATTACTACCTTCATTAATTGTGTAATTGACCGTTTTTATTTTATTACCTAAAGAATCTACACTTTCATTAATAGAGGATATGGAAGCTTTGGCACTAACTGTACTCTGTAGAAACTTTTCTACGTCCTGAAAGCCAGAATTTATATCTAATCCTGTACCGCTAAAAGTCCCTAAATTAGAACCAAATCCTTTGACTCTTTGCACTTCAGTTGCTAATTGTTTCAATTTTTCTATTTCTTGGGAAATAGCACTAGAATCTCCTTTTAAATTAGGAGAATTATATAGCCCCTGCAAGCTAGTTTTTAATTCACTTATCTTACTATCAGGAATTATGTTACCAAACCTAGATTTTAAGGCATCTAATGCTGTTTCTTGCTGTTTTATTGTATTAGTAATGCTAACAATAGAGCTCTTTTCTTTATTAAAATCATTAATCCTATTTTTGATGTCATTTGATTGCTCTGTAGTAAGTGATTGTTCAGCTTTCTTATATGTATTTAATTCGTTTATCAAAGATCTATATGTAGTCTCTAATTCAGCATATTGAGAACTTCCAGCATCTAATTTACCGCTATAACCAGACCTAACATTGTTTAATCTATTTTGCTGGGTATTTACAAAGTTATTTAATTGTTCTTGCTGCCTAATTCCTTCACTATATTTCTTTTGCTCATTCAATAAATCATTATATGTATTTTTTATTTGCTCTGTTTTCTCTTTAAAATTATTTATGTTAAGAGAATCCAATTGTTTTTGAAAGTCAACTACAGAATCAATCTTAATGCCCTGTAATTCTTTTACAGCATTATTGTATTTATTCTTAAAATCTTCTAATTTAGACAATGTCTGATCCAAATTATTTATTTCTTTAATACTGTCAACCTTAAAGGATATTGGTGTCATAGAATTCTTACCATCTACGAATTCACCAGCATTGTACTTTACTTTGTCAATTAATCCGTTTAATTGTTGTAATTGTATTGTAAAATTCTTTATCATTCCATTTTTATCAAAATTAGGACTCACATTAATTTGACCTAATTGCTTATATGTATTAATAATATCTTCAAAAGAACCTTTAATCCCCGCTAACTCCTCTTTGCTTTTACTAGCATTAACTTGTATATCTATTGGCTTTGCAGCGGTATCCCTTACGTTTCTTATTGCATCCAACATAGAATTAAGCTGTTTTATTACAGCATCATCCTTTATATCAACCCCTAATTCAATTTTTTGTTGCTTTATTCTATCTATTTGTTCCATTAATTGCATCTTCAAAGAATTTAATGAAGATTCATTCCAGCCGATTTTTAATCCACTCAAATTTTATTGCCTCCCGTTTTCTAATTTTTTTCATAAAAACCTGCTAATAAAAATCAATATCTTTAATGCAAGTTTTTATTAGCAATTTATTTCATTGCGTCACAAATAGACCAACCATATTTTCTATGCTTGGCCATTTCAAGTATTATTATCTCTAAAAATTATTATATATACACTTCTGTATATGTCAATAACTTTTTAGGTCAAAAGGCCATCCAATTTTA
>NZ_JBGEWD010000022.1:0-45130 GCF_041205085.1 Clostridium moutaii | reverse complement strand
GAAGAACAGTTGGTTCTGGTGTTGTAACTAAAATAGTTCAGTAATCAACGTAAAATGTTATAAATTTTGAATGAAGAAGGAAAGAGTATACTCTTCCCTTCTTTATAAATTGTAATATAAATTTTATACTTGTCAGAAATAAAAATTTATTGTATAATTAAGAGGTTGTGATGTTATAACAGCGATGAGGCAAGAGGTTGCCGGGCTTCCGGGTAATTCTTGACTGAGTATATCGTGGTCTTGAACCAGGTGACGGTGCTTTTGTAAAGGGGTGTTTTGCATAAATTGCATGAAACGCCAGGAACAGTTTACAGAATGTATCCGCTGTTGTACGTAAGAAGCATAGCGTGCATGAAAAGGAGGGAATAATAATGGCAAAACAAAAAATAAGAATAAGATTGAAGGCTTTTGATCATACCATATTGGATCAATCATCTGAGAGGATAGTAGAAACTGCTAAATCCACAGGAGCGAAGGTAGCTGGGCCAGTACCATTACCTACCGAAAAAGATATAGTTACAATTTTAAGAGCTCCGCATAAATATAAGGATTCAAGAGAGCAATTTGAGATAAGAACTCATAAAAGACTTATAGATATAATAAGCCCATCGCCTAAGACTGTTGATGCATTGATGAGGCTAGACTTGCCAGCAGGTGTTGATATTGAAATAAAATTATAATTCAGATTTATTACTGACTATTATGACCGTTTATACGATCCGCTAATATGTTTAGGAGGTGCATGTAAATGAAAAAAGGTATATTGGGTAGAAAACTAGGTATGACCCAAATATTTGATGAAAAAGGGAAAGTAATTCCTGTTACAGTTATTGAAGCAGGTCCTTGTGTAGTTATACAAAAGAAAGCAGTAGAAAAAGATGGATATGATGCTATACAGGTTGGATTTGGTGATATAAGAGAGAAACTTGTTAATAAGCCATTGAAAGGGCATTTCGCAAAATCAGGTGTTTCTTTAAAAAGATTTGTAAAAGAATTTAAACTTGAAAATGCAAGTGAATATGAAGCAGGACAAGAAATAAAGGTGGATATATTTGCTGAGGGTGATAAAGTTGATGTATCAGGAGTTTCAAAAGGTAAGGGATTCCAGGGAACTATAAGAAGATGGAATGCTCAAAGAGGACCAATGTCCCATGGTTCAAAATTTCATAGAGCTGTTGGTTCAATGGGAGCTTCATCAGATCCATCTAGGACTTTTAAGAATATGAAAATGCCAGGACATATGGGTAATAGAAATACTACAGTATTGAATTTACAAATTGCAAAGGTGATCCCTGAGAAAAATATTATTTTAATAAAAGGTGGAGTACCAGGACCTAACAAAAGTTTTGTAACAATACAAAATACTGTTAAGGCTTAATTTTAGTAGAAAGGAGGATGCAGAATGCCTAAAGTAGGATTATTTAATAAAGAAGGTAAAAAAGTTGGAGATTTTGAGTTGTCAGATAATGTATTTGGAGCTAAAATAAATCAATATGCTGTTCATCAAGTAGTGGTAGCATTGCTTGCAAATAAGAGACAGGGAACACAATCAGCAAAAACTAGAGCTGAGGTTTCTGGAGGTGGAATTAAACCTTGGAGACAAAAGGGAACTGGTAGGGCAAGACAGGGTTCTATAAGAGCACCACAGTGGATTCACGGTGGTATAGTTTTTGCAGTAAAACCGAGGAGTTATAGAATTTCAGTTCCGAAATCAGCTCGAAGGGTAGCTATGAAATCTGCTCTATCTAGCAAGGTTGAAGAAAATGAAATAATAATTCTGGATAATTTAGAGGTGGATGCTCCAAAAACAAAGGAAATAGTAAAATTGTTGAGTGTTTTTGATGCAAAGAAAACATTAATTGTTACAGCTGAATCAAATCAAAATATATATAGGTCAGCAAGAAACATACCGGGGGTATCGGTTATTCCTGCTAATAATTTGAATGTCTATGATTTGCTGAAGTTTGAAAAACTTATAATAACTAAGGATGCTGTATCAAAGATTGAGGAGGTGTATGCATAATGAAATATACTAATTATGATATTATAAAAAGACCTGTTATAACAGAAAAAAGTATGGGTTATATGAATAATAAAAAATACACCTTTATAGTTGATATACGTGCTAATAAATCAATGATAAAAAAAGCTGTAGAAGATGTATTTGGAGTAACTGTTGAGATTGTGAATACAGCAAGATATGTAGGAAAGAAAAAAAGAGTTGGCGTTCATATTGGGAAAAGACCTGATTATAAAAAAGCTATTGTTAAACTTACTGAAGATAGTAAAACTATAGAATTTTTTGAAGGAATGCAGCAATAAATAAAGCAGTTATTGGAGAAATCCAGATAAGCGAAAAAAGGAGGGAATACCGTTATGGCAATTAAAAAATTTAAACCTACTACACCTTCAAGAAGACATATGACAGTAAATGCATTTGAAGAAATAACTACAGATGTACCAGAAAGATCACTTCTTGTAGCTTTGAAAAGAAGCGGTGGTAGAAATGCTCACGGTAAAATATCAGTTCGTCATATAGGTGGCGGAGCAAAACAAAAATACAGATTAATAGATTTTAAAAGAAATAAAGATGGAATACCAGCAAAGGTATCCACTATAGAATATGATCCTAATAGATCGGCTTTTATAGCTCTTGTAGTTTATGTAGATGGTGAAAAAAGATACATAATAGCTCCAGTGGGTTTAAAGGTTGGAGATGTAATAGTATCAGGATCAGATGCAGATATAAAGACAGGAAATTGCCTTCCACTTTCAAATATACCTGTTGGTACAATAATTCACAATGTAGAATTACAAATGGGAAAGGGAGCACAACTTGTAAGATCAGCAGGAGCTTCTGCTCAGCTTATGGCTAAGGAAGGACAATATGCTACATTAAGACTTCCAAGCGGCGAGATGAGACATGTAAGGATAGAATGTAGAGCAACTATTGGAACAGTTTCCAATTTAACTCATGAAATAGTTAATATAGGTAAGGCAGGAAGAAAGAGACACATGGGAATAAGACCAACAGTCAGAGGTTCCGTAATGAATCCTAATGACCATCCACATGGTGGTGGTGAAGGAAAAGCACCAGTAGGACACCCAGGACCACTTACTCCATGGGGAAAACCTGCTCTTGGATTTAAAACCAGAAAACATAATAAGTATTCAGATAAACTTATAGTAAAAAGAAGAAATAGTAAATAGTTTGGAGAGAATGTATGTTCTCTTCACTGGGTTGATTAGAAAATTTAAAGTTATTATTGATTCGAATATAAAAAAGTTTTATTTAGATAAATTTTATGAAGGGAGGCTAAAAAGTGAGTAGATCAGTTAAAAAGGGACCTTTTGTCCAGGAATCACTTTTAAAGAAAATAAATGAATTGAATAAAAATGGTGAGAAGAAAGTTATAAAGACATGGTCGAGAAGTTCAACCATATTTCCTCAAATGATAGGTCATACTATAGCAGTACATGATGGAAGAAAACATGTTCCTGTATATATATCAGAAGATATGGTGGGACATAAATTAGGAGAATTTGCATTAACCAGAACATACCGAGGACACTCCGCTGATAAAGCTGATAAGACTGAAAAGACAACTCGTGTTGCTCAATAGGTTAGGAAAGGAGGTAGTGTATAAATGGAAGCTAAGGCTATAGCTAAATATGTAAGAATGTCATCAATGAAAGTAGGAGTCGTGCTTGATTTGGTCAGAGGGAAAAAGGTGAATGAGGCTTTTGCCATATTAAAATATACTCCAAAAGACGGGGCTGTAGTAGTTAATAAACTTTTAAAATCAGCAGTTGCAAATGCAGAAAATAATTTGGACTTAGATAAAGATAATTTATATATTTCAGAAGCATATGCTTGCGAAGGACCAACGTTAAAGAGATTTCAACCACATGCTCAAGGAAGAGCATTTAGAATAAATAAAAGAAGCAGTCACATAACTTTAATAGTTAAGGAAAGAGAGTAAAAAGGAGGGAAATAGATGGGACAGAAAGTACATCCACATGGCTTAAGAGTTGGTGTAATTAAAGACTGGGATGCTAAATGGTATGCAGATAAGAAAAATTTTGCAGATAATCTAGTTGAAGATAATAAAATTAGAACATTTGTAAAGAAAAAAACTGCTATAGCTGGAGTTTCGAAAATTCAGATTGAAAGAGCAGCTAAAAGAGTTAAATTAAATATATTTACAGCTAAGCCTGGTATGATAATAGGAAAAGGCGGTCAAGGAATTGACGCTTTAAAATCCGAACTTCAAAAAATAGTTATAGGGAAAACTATATTAATAAATATAGTTGAAGTAAAGGTAGCAGAGGCTGATGCTCAGCTTATGGCAGAAAATATAGCTCTACAGCTTGTAAAGAGAATATCTTTTAGAAGAGCTATGAAACAAACTCTACAGAGAGCAATGAAGTCTGGTGTCAAAGGAGTTAAAACTACATGTTCAGGAAGACTTGGAGGAGCTGAAATAGCAAGATCCGAATCTTATCATGAAGGTACAATTCCACTTCAGACATTAAGAGCCGATATAGACTATGGATTTGCAGAAGCAGATACAACATATGGAAAAATTGGTGTAAAGGTATGGGTATACAAAGGAGAAATACTCCCAACTAAGAAACCTGTTGAAGATAAGGAAAAAGCTAAAGCATAGGGAAGGAGGAATAGGATATGTTAATGCCTAAAAGGGTTAAGCATCGTAAAGTACAGCGTGGCAGAATGAAGGGCAAAGCAACAAGAGGTAATTTCATAGCATATGGAGATTACGCTATACAGGCTACAGAGTGTGCGTGGATAACCGCTAGCCAGATAGAAGCAGCCAGAATAGCTATAAATAGATATATAAAAAGAGGAGGAAAACTTTGGATAAAGATTTTCCCAGATAAACCAATTACGGAAAAACCTGCTGAAACACGTATGGGCTCTGGTAAAGGAGCACCAGAATATTGGGTAGCAGTTGTTAAACCAGGTAGAATATTGTTTGAACTATCAGGTGTGCCTGAATCAATAGCAAGAGAAGCAATGAGACTTGCATCACACAAATTGCCTATAAAAACTAAATTCGTCACAAGAAAAGATTTTGAAGAAGTGGGTGGTGAAAGCAATGAAGGCTAGAGAATTGCAGGAATTGAGACAAAGCAGCCCTCAAGATTTACAAGCAAAAGTACAGGATCTTAAATCTGAATTATTTAATTTAAGATTTCAATTGGCTACAGGTCAGTTGGAAAATCCGATGAGAATAAAGGAAGTTAAAAAATCTATAGCCCAAATTAAAACCATTCTTAGAGAAGAAGAACTAAGGTCGTTTGAACAATAGGCTGAAAGGAGGTTTATTCTGTGGAAAGAGGATATAGAAAGACAAGGATCGGAAGAGTTATTTCTGATAAGATGGATAAAACTATAGTAGTTGCAGTTGAAACAAAAGTTCGTCATCCACTGTATGGAAAGACGGTTAATAGAACCAGTAAATTTAAGGCTCATGATGAAAAAAATGAGGCAAAGAATGATGATAGAGTATTAATAATGGAAACAAGACCTTTATCTAAGGATAAAAGGTGGAGACTTGTAGAAATAGTAGAAAAGGCTAAATAGTATAATAGCTGAAAGGAGGGTATTTTCGATGATTCAGCAACAAACATTGTTGAAAGTTGCAGATAATTCTGGTGCTAAAGAAATTATGTGTATAAGAGTTTTAGGTGGATCCAGTAGAAAATGGGGAAATATCGGTGATACGATAGTTGCTAGTGTTAAAAGTGCAACACCAGGCGGTGTTGTTAAAAAGGGAGAAGTTGTAAAAGCTGTTATTGTTAGAACCGTAAGAGGTCTTAGAAGAACAGACGGTTCATATATAAAGTTTGATGAAAATGCTGCTGTTATAATAAAGGATGATAAGCAGCCAAGAGGAACTCGTATCTTCGGACCAGTTGCGAGAGAGCTAAGAGATAAGGATTTTAGTAAAATATTATCATTAGCACCTGAAGTTCTATAGATAAGGAGGTGGCTATAATGGCAAAGGTACACGTTAGAAAAAAAGATACAGTGATGGTAATATCGGGTAAAGACAAGGGAAAAACAGGTGAAGTTTTAGCGGTAATGCCTAAAGTAGGAAAAGTTATCGTCAAAGATGTTAATATAATTTCAAAACATCAAAAGCCCAATAAGCAGAATATGGAGGGCGGCATAATTCATAAGGAAGCTCCCATATATAGTTCGAAAGTAATGTTATACTGTGATAAGTGTAAAAATATAACCAGAATAAGTCATAAGATATTGGAAGATGGAACAAAGGTAAGAGTATGTAAAAAGTGCGGAGAAACATTCTAATCTTTGAAAGGAGGGCAAAAATATGAGTTCGAGATTACAGGAAAAGTATAAAAAAGAAGTAGTTCCTGCTTTAATGGAGAAGTTTAAATATACTAATATAATGCAAGCACCAAAGCTTGAAAAAATAGTTATAAATATGGGTGTAGGAGAAGCTAAAGACAATCCAAAGGTTTTAGAATCGGCAGTAAGTGATCTTACTATAATTACAGGACAAAAGCCAGTATTAACTAGGGCCAAGAAATCTATAGCAAATTTTAAAATAAGAGAAAATATGCCTATAGGATGTAAAGTCACTTTGAGAAAACAATATATGTACGAATTTGCAGATAAATTAATGAATGTTGCATTGCCAAGAGTTAGAGATTTTTCAGGAGTTCCGGATAAGTCTTTTGATGGTAGAGGAAATTATTCATTGGGAATTAAAGAACAGTTAATATTCCCCGAGATAGAATATGATAAAATAGATAAGGTAAGAGGCATGGATATAATTTTTGTTACTACAGCTAATACCGATGAAGAAGCAAGAGAATTGCTTAAATTTCTTGGAATGCCATTTGCTCAAAAATAAGGAGGGAAAAACGTGGCACGTAAAGCTTTAATAGAAAAGTGGAAGAAAGAACCTAAGTATGCAACTAGAGCTTATACAAGATGCAGAATATGTGGTAGGCCTCATGCTGTACTTAAAAAATATGGTATATGTCGTATATGTTTTAGACAGCTAGCATATAAAGGCGAAATACCTGGATGTAGAAAAGCAAGCTGGTAAAAAATGTTAGTTATTGATGAAAGGAGGCACAACAAATGGTAATGACTGATCCTATAGCAGATTTACTTACACGTATAAGAAATGCAAATATTGTTAGGCATGAGATGGTAGAAGTACCTTCTTCAACTATTAAGAAGGCAATATTGAATATAATGCTTCAAGAAGGATATATAAAGAATATAGAGGAATATGCAGATGGTTCCGTTAATATGATAAGATTTTCAATGAAATATGGTAAAGATAAAGAGAGAGTTATAACTGGACTTAAGAGGATATCTAAACCAGGATTGAGAGTTTATTGCAGAAAAGAAGAAATACCTAAAGTATTAAACGGTCTTGGAATTGCAGTAGTATCCACTTCCCAAGGTATTGTTACTGATAAAGAAGCAAGAAAATTAGGTGTGGGCGGAGAAGTACTTTGCTACATATGGTAGTAATTCTAAATGTAAGATAAAACTTATGTGGAATATAAAAGAGTAGCAATAATAGTTGTTACTAACCTATGAGTGATACAGGAGGTGTAATGATGTCAAGAATAGGAAGGCTTCCAATAGCTGTTCCAAGTGGTGTCACCGTTACAGTAACGCCAGATAACGTTGTTACTGTAAAAGGACCTAAGGGCCAACTTGTTAAAGCTATGAGAAAAGACATAAATATTACTTTTGAAGATAATACAATAATATGCAAGAGAAACAATGATGAAAAACAGATAAAATCTCTGCATGGACTTACCAGAGCATTAATAAATAATATGGTTATTGGTGTAACTGAAGGATATGCAAAAACATTGGAATTAGTGGGTGTTGGATATAGAGCTCAATTACAGGGTAAAAAATTAGTTTTAAATTTAGGATATTCTCACCCGGTTGAAATAGAGGCAGTTGAAGGTATAACTTTTGAAACACCAGCTGCTACAAAAATTGTGGTAAAAGGTATTGACAAGGAATTAGTAGGATATGTTTCGGCAAACATAAGATCATGGAGAAAACCTGAACCTTACAAAGGAAAGGGAATTAAATATGATGATGAAATTATAAGACGTAAAGAAGGTAAAACTGGTAAGAAGTAGTAGAAAGGAGTGAACCTTATGTTTAAAAAAGATGATAGAAAAAAGTTAAGAACGAAACGTCATCTCAGAGTTCGTAAGAAGATTTTTGGAACAACTGAAAAACCAAGACTTTCGGTATATAGAAGTGATAAAAATATATATGCCCAAATAATAGATGATATAAAGGGAGCAACTCTGGTTTCTGCTTCAAGTTTAGATAAGGAATTTCAAGGTATAGGAAGCAACAGGGAAGCAGCAAAAGTTGTTGGAGAAATTATAGCCAAGAAAGCTATTGAAAAGGGAATTAAAGAAGTGGTTTTTGATAGAGGCGGATATATATATCATGGAAGAGTACAAAATCTAGCTGAGGGAGCAAGAGAAGCTGGATTGGAATTTTAAAAGAGGAGGAAAGTAAATGAGAATCGATCCTAGCACTTTAAATCTTAAAGAAAAAGTTGTATTTATAAATAGAGTTGCTAAGGTTGTTAAAGGTGGTAGAAACTTTAGATTTAGTGCCCTAGTTGTAGTAGGCGACGAAAACGGCCATGTAGGAGTAGGAACAGGAAAATCTATAGAAATACCCGAAGCAATCAGAAAAGGAATAGAAGATGCAAAGAAAAATTTGATTGATGTTCCAATTTTCGGTACAACAGTACCACATGATATAACAGGTCAATTTGGAACAGGAAAAGTATTTATAATGACGGCACCTGAAGGTACTGGAATTATAGCAGGCGGACCTTCTAGAGCAGTGCTTGAACTTGCAGGATTAAAGGATGTTAGAGCAAAATCAGTTGGTTCTAATAATCCAAGAAATATGGTAAATGCTACTATTGATGGTTTATCACGACTAAAGACAGCAGAACATATAGCTAGTCTTAGAGGTAAAACTGTCGAAGAGATTTTAGGTTAGGAGGGAATGACCTTGGCTAAACTTAAAATAACTTTAAAGAAAAGTTTAATAGGCAGAAAAAAAGATCACATTGCTACTGTTAATGCTCTTGGATTAAAGAAAATAGGCAAAGCTGTAGAGCAAGAGGATACTCCTCAGTTAAGAGGCATGATCAAAAAAGTTAGCTATCTTTTAGATGTAGAGGAAGCGTAGTACAGAGGAGGTGTAAGTATAAATGAAACTTCATGAGTTAAAACCAGCAGAAGGATCAAGAAAATCACGTAAGAGGATTGGAAGAGGTACTGGTTCAGGTTTTGGAAGAAATTCTGGAAAAGGTGAAAACGGACAGAAGTCCAGATCTGGTGGCGGAGTAAGAATAGGATTTGAAGGCGGACAAATGCCGCTTTATAGAAGAATTCCTAAAAGAGGATTCACTAATATATTTGCAAAAGAGTATTTTGAATTAAATGTTGAGAAACTTAACATATTTGAAGACGGCACAGAAGTTACACCGGAATTACTTTTAGAAAAAAGAATTATAAAAAGGTCTAAAAACGGATTGAAGATACTTGGAAATGGTGAATTGCAGAAGAAGCTTATAGTAAAAGCAGCCAAATTTACAAAAACTGCGGCAGAAAAAATAGAAACGGCTGGAGGAAAAGTAGAGGTGATATAAGGTGCTATCGACCTTACGTAATGCTTGGAAGGTTCCTGAATTAAGAAAAAGATTGCTATTTACTATATTTATGGTAATAATATTTAGATTAGGTAACTTTATTCCTGTTCCGGGAATTGATACCGCTAAATTAGCTGATTTAACTACCAATGGATCGTTGTTCGGGTTTTATGATCTTTTAGCAGGAGGTGCATTTAGCAGATTTAGTATATTTGCTATGGGAGTTATCCCTTTTATCAATTCCTCCATTATAATGCAGCTGCTTACAGTAGCAGTTCCTCGTTTAGAGCAATTATCTAAAGAGGGAGAGGAAGGAAGAAAGAAGATACAGGAATATACAAGGTATGCTTCAATACCACTGGGGGTAATTCAAAGTTTCAGTATATATGCTATAATAAGTAGAGCTGGTGCGCTTGTAGATCCATCTGATAAAATAAGCATATTTATGATAATATTTACTGTAACTGTGGCATCAACATTTCTTATGTGGCTTGGTGATAAAATTACACAACATGGTATTGGAAATGGAATTTCTCTTATAATATTTGTAAATATTATTTCAAGATTTCCATCTGCTGTGTCCAGTACATTCAATCTTCAACAGGTTGGAACAGTTAATTTTGTGGAATTGATAGGACTTGGGGCAGTAATAATCTTGCTGTTTATAGCAGTTGTAATGATGAGTTTATCTGAAAGAAGAATTCCTATACAATATGCAGGCAAAACTAATGGTGGCAGAATGTATAAGGGACAGTCAACACATATTCCCATTAATGTAAATGGAGCAGCTGTTATTGGAATTATATTTGCCATATCAGTCATGCAGTTTCCAACTACCATAGGTCAATTTTGGCCTGATTCAGCTTTTAATAAATTTATAACAATAAGCTCATTCAGTCCATTTAAAGAAAGTAATTGGGAATATTCGGTACTTTACTTCTTGTTGACAATTTTTTTCACTTGGTTTTATACGGAAGTTACTCTTAAGCCTGAAGAAATGGCTGAGAATATGAATAAATCATCTGGATTTATACCAGGAATAAGACCAGGAGAGCCAACAACCATATTTATAGAAAGGGTCTTAGCTAGAGTATCAGTTTTAGGAGGAGCTTTTGCTGGTATAGTGGCAATATCACCTATAATAGCAGAAACTTACACTAATTTTAAAGGCATATATTTTGGCGGAACAGGATTGCTTATCATAGTAAATGTTGCTATTGAAACTATAAGGCAGATAGAATCACAATTAGTAATGCGTCATTATCGCGGATTTTTGAATTAATAAATTATTTTGGAGATGATGCAATTTGAAGATAATTTTATTAGGGCCTCCGGGGGCGGGAAAAGGAACTCAAGCTAAATTTATTAGCGAGAAGTATTTTATACCACATATATCCACTGGAGATATATTTAGAAAAAATATTTCAGAAAAAACCCCTCTTGGAATTGAGGCTAAAAAGTATTTAGACGAAGGAAAATTAGTACCTGATGAAGTTACTATAAATATAATGAAAAATAGATTAGGTATGGATGATTGTAAAAATGGATTTTTATTAGACGGATTTCCAAGGACGGTAACCCAAGCTAAAGCTTTAGATTTGTTTCTAAATGGCATAGATCAACAGATAGATAAAGTTCTTCTTATAGATGTTCCAAAAGGATTGATCTTTGACAGGATGACAGGAAGAAGAGTTTGTCCATCTTGTGGTGCTAGCTATCACATAAAATTTAATCCACCTAAAATTGAGGGAAAATGTGATGTATGTAACAGTGATATTGTGCAGAGGAAGGATGATACACAGTCTACTGTAAAAGACAGACTGGATGTATATGATAAACAGACAGAGCCTCTGATTGGTTACTATAAGAGTCAAGGTGTACTTTCAATAGTAAATGGTACTGGTGAGATAAATGAAGTTTTTCAAAATGTGAAAAATATTTTGAAAGATATTCATAGATGATAATGATTTAGAAATTTATATTATTTAGTTTATGGGATACCACGGTGGAACTTGATAAAATATAGAATAACTATTAAAGAGTTGGATAGAATTTCAAAAGTCAGGAATGAATTCTAAGATTATTAAAGGGAATAGTGTGTTAGTTATATAACCAGTGATGAACATAGAAACCTATGTTATGTAAAAGCAATATGGAATAATTGGATTATTGTTACTGCAGTTATGAGTCCAAGAGCTCATTGTTAAAGTTACGTGTTATTTTAAAAATGTTTTTAATATATTGATTTAATACGATGTTGACTAATGTGAATTAAAAGAGTATAATACTGTGTTTATGATATATTAAGATTAGTATTAAATGATATTTTTGCAGTCAGCAATAACAAGGAGGTTTGATTACCTTATGTCAAAAGATGACGTTATTGAAATGCAGGGTACTGTTTTAGAAGCGTTACCTAATGCAATGTTTGAAGTAGAATTGGAAAGCGGACATAAAATATTGGCACATATATCGGGTAAATTGAGAATGAATTTTATAAGAATACTTCCAGGCGATAAAGTTACAGTGGAACTTTCACCCTATGATTTAACTCGGGGAAGAATAACCTGGAGAGCAAAGTAATTAAGAGGAGGGTTAGCTATGAAAGTAAGGCCATCAGTTAAGCCTATGTGTGAAAAATGTAAGATCATAAAGCGAAAGGGAAGAGTAATGGTTATCTGTGAAAACCCTAAGCATAAACAAAAGCAAGGATAAAATTAGCTAAAAGTGAGATTAAGTATAAAGTATATGTTATAGATAAAAATATGTGCTAAGTTAATATTTTTATAATGTAAATTTTACGCTAATCATGTTTTAAGGTGCGGCTGCAACAGAATATGCATATATTCTGTTGGCTTTAAAACTTTATATAATAAATATAAATAAATTAATCCTTATCCATTAGATACTCAGGAGGTGTAAATTTTAATGGCAAGAATAGCAGGTATTGACCTACCAAAAGAAAAAAGAGTTGAAATAGGTCTCACTTATATATATGGCATAGGTTTGCCAACTTCTCAAAAAATCCTAAAGGAAGTTAGTGTAAATCCAGATACTCGAGTTAAGGATCTAACAGAAGAAGAAGTTAATTCATTAAGAAATTATATTAAGAATTTAAGAATTGAAGGCGATTTAAGAAGAGAAGTTGCCCTTAATATAAAGAGATTAATAGAGATAGGTTCATATAGAGGAATAAGGCATAGAAAAGGTCTACCAGTTAGAGGACAAAAAACCAAGACCAATGCAAGAACGAGAAAAGGTCCAAAGAAAATGGTAGGAGCTAAGAGGAAAATAGTAAAATAATAAGGAGGTAGGGAAATGGCAGCTGGAAAAGTTAAGAAGACAACTAGAAGAAAAAAAGAAAGAAAAAATGTTGAACATGGTTGTGCACATATAAGATCAACTTTTAATAATTCAATAGTTACCATCACAGATGCTGTTGGGAATACTTTATCTTGGGCCAGTGCAGGTGGTTTGGGATTTAAAGGTTCCAGAAAAAGCACACCATTTGCCGCACAAATGGCAGCTGAGACATCTGCTAAGGCAGCTATGGAGCATGGGTTAAGAAGCATTGAAGTGTATGTTAAGGGACCAGGCGCAGGTAGAGAAGCAGCAATAAGATCACTTCAAGCAGCTGGACTTGAAGTTACTTTGATTAAAGATGTTACTCCAATACCACATAATGGTTGCAGACCACCAAAGAGAAGAAGAGTTTAGTAACAGGAGGTGTAAATTTTAATGGCAAGATATACTGGGTCAGTATGTAGACTTTGTAGAAGAGAAGGTTTAAAACTATTCCTCAAAGGGGATAGATGTTATACAGATAAATGTGCATTTTCAAGAAGAGGATATGCACCAGGGCAGCACGGTCAGGGAAGAAAGAAAGTATCTAACTATGGTTTACAATTAAGAGAGAAACAGAAGGCTAAGAGAATATACGGAATATTAGAAGGACAATTTAGAAAGTACTATGAAAAGGCTGATAGAAAAAAGGGTATAACAGGTGAAAACTTGTTGGTTTTACTTGAAACAAGGCTTGATAACATAGTTTACAAATTAGGATATGGTCAATCAAGAGCAGAGGCTAGACAATTAGTAACTCATGGTCATTTCTTAGTTAATGGTAAAAAGGTGGATATACCTTCTTTCAAAGTGTCAGTTAATGATACGGTAACTGTGTGTGATAGAAGCAAGGCATCAGAAAAGTTTAAGACTTTTGCAGAAAATCCTAAAACTTTACCAGTTTGGTTAGAGGGAGATATAGAAAACTTTCAGGGAAAAGTTGTTAGAGAACCATCAAGAGATGAGATAGATGTTCCTGTTAACGAAACATTAATAGTAGAGTTATATAGTAGGTAATTAATATAGAATCAGTTGCCCTCAAGGATACATTATTAGATAAATAGAAGGAGGGTTATATTCATGTTAGAAATAGAAAAACCCAAAATTGAATGTGTTGAAACTAGCGAAGATGGTAGCTACGGAAAATTTGTAGTGGAACCATTGGAGAGAGGTTATGGTATTACTCTTGGAAATGCACTTAGAAGGATTCTTCTTTCTTCACTTCCAGGAGTGGCTGCTAATTATGTAAAGATAGATGGTGTGCTTCATGAATTTTCAACTGTGCGTGGAGTAAAAGAAGACGTGACAGAGTTAATTCTAAATATAAAGGAATTGGCTTTAAAGATGAATGGAGAGGGCCCTAAAACTATATATATAGATGCCCAAGGACCAGGAGAAGTTGTAGCAGGAGACATAAAAACAGACGGCGATGTTGAAATAGTTAATGGAGATTTACATATAGCTACTCTGGATGAAGATGCTAAACTCTATATGGAAATTACTGTCAACAGCGGCAGGGGATATGTTTCTCAGGCAAAAAATAAATCTGAAAATATGCCAATAGGTACAATCCCTGTGGATTCAATATATACACCTATTAAAAGGGTTAATTTTGCTGTGGAAAATACAAGGGTTGGTCAGATAACTGATTATGATAAATTATCATTAGAAGTGTGGACGAATGGAACCATATTGCCAGATGAAGCTGTAAGTTTATCGGCTAAAATTCTCATAGAACATTTTAAATTATTTATGACTTTGACTGATCATGCTAATAATGTAGAGATAATGGTTGAAAAAGAAGAAGATAAGAAAGAAAAAGTTCTTGAAATGACAATAGAAGAACTGGAACTTTCTGTAAGAAGTTATAATTGTTTAAAGAGAGCTGGTATAAATACGGTACAGGAATTAACTGAGAGAACAATGGATGATATGATGAAAGTTAGAAATTTAGGTAAAAAGTCTTTAGAAGAAGTTGAACAAAAACTTGACGCTTTGGGATTATCATTGAAACAAAATGAAGATTAAGAAGTATGAAAAAAAAGATCCGATAGGCTTATTTAATAACAACAGTAAGGAGGGATATAAATGGCACAATACCGTAAGTTAGGGCGACCATCTGATCAAAGAAGAGCTATGCTTAGAAATCTTGTTACTAGTTTTTTGAAGCACGGAAAGATACAGACAACGGATACTAGGGCAAAGGAAACAAGAAATATAGCAGAAAAGATGATAACTCTTGCTAAAAGAGGAGATCTTCATGCTAGGAGACAGGTACTTTCTTTTGTAACTGAAGAAGAAGTTGTAAAAAATTTATTTGCCGACATAGCTCCTAAGTATGCTGAAAGAAATGGTGGCTACACTAGAATGTATAAAATAGGTCCAAGAAGAGGCGATGGAGCCGAAGTAGTTATACTAGAGTTAGTATAAGATAGAGGGATTAAGTAAGCTAGCTTAATCCCTGTTTTTCTATAAAATGCTATCTATAAAATACTGGTTAAGTTTTATGATTCATCCAATTAGCGAGGTGTTTCTATGGAAAAAAAGATGATAGTATGTGAAGATGTAAAATATAAGTATGAAGATAATGATGGAGAAAACTCCAAATTGGCTATAGACGATGTTAACTTTCAAGTAGAAAAAGGCGAATTTCTTGTTATTTTAGGCAGAAATGGTTCAGGGAAGTCCACTATAGCAAAACATATGAATGCACTATTAAACCCAACTAGTGGTAAAGTATATGTAGAAGGTCTGGATACATCAGATGAAAAAAATACTTGGAGTATTAGAAATAAGGCGGGAATGGTTTTTCAAAACCCGGATAACCAAATAGTTGCTACTATTGTAGAAGAAGATGTCGCTTTTGGACCGGAAAATTTAGGTGTACCTCCTGAGGAAATAAGATTAAGAGTTGATGAATGCTTAAAAAGAGTACATATGTATGAATATAGAAAACATGCACCTCATTTACTTTCAGGGGGCCAGAAACAAAGAGTGGCCATAGCGGGAGTACTTGCTATGAGACCAGATTGTATAATATTTGATGAATCTACCGCAATGTTGGATCCCTCGGGTAGACAGGAAGTACTAAAAACCATAAAAGAGATAAATGGCAAATATGGTATGACTGTAATTTTAATCACTCATTATATGGAGGAAGCAGTGAATGCTGATAGGATAATTGTTATGGATAAAGGAAAAATTATTATGAAAGGTTCCCCTAGAAATATATTTAGTCAAGTAGCCAAAATGAAAAATATTGGACTCGATGTACCACAGATGACCGAATTGGCTTATGAACTTAGAAATAGTGGAGTAAATATTAGATCTGATATATTAACTATAGATGAGATGGTGAGTGAATTATGTCAATTAAAATAGAAAATTTGACTCATGTCTATATGAAGGGTTCACCTTTCGAGAAAAAGGCATTGGATAATGTAAGTATTGAAATCAGAGAGGGAGAATTTGTTGCCCTTATAGGACACACAGGTTCGGGAAAATCAACACTTATTCAACATATAAATGGACTTTTAAAACCGAGTTCTGGGAGAATCATAATAGATGATGTAGATATTACTGAAAAAAAGATCAATTTGAACTTTATCAGAAAAAAAGTAGGACTTGTATTTCAATATCCAGAATACCAATTGTTTGAGGAAACTGTAGAAAAAGATATTGCCTTTGGCCCAAAAAATTTAGGGTTGAGTAATGAGGACATAAATAAAAGGGTAAAAAGGGCCATGAATATGGTGGGTTTGGAATATGAAGAATATAAGGATAAATCTCCTTTTGAATTAAGTGGTGGACAAAAGAGAAGAGTGGCCATAGCAGGGGTAGTTGCCATGGAGCCTAGAGTGCTTATATTGGATGAGCCTACTGCAGGACTTGATCCTAAAGGTAGAGATGATATTCTAGGAGAAATAAAGGATTTGCATAATGAATACAATATGACCATAATACTTGTATCCCATAGCATGGAAGATGTAGCTAAACTTGCAGATAGGATAATAGTAATGAATCAGGGAAAATGTATACTGGATGGATCACCAACAAAGGTTTTTAACGAGGTTGATACCTTAGAAAGCGTAGGGCTTGCAGTGCCACAAGTGACTTATATGGTAAAAAAACTCAGGCAAAAAGGAATAAATATATCAAAAGATGTATTTACAGTACAACAAGCAAAAAAGGAATTGCTTAAAATACTCAATAAATGTTAGGAGAGCTAGTAAATGATTAAAGATATTACAATAGGACAGTATATACCCGGAGATTCTTTTGTTCATAAGTTGGATCCAAGAGTTAAGATATTGATATCTTTAATATACATTGTGGATTTGTTTATAGTAAATAGCTTTAAGGGATATATATTTATAGTACTATTTACTATAATTTCAATACTAATATCTAAGGTACAGATCGTATATATATATAAGGGACTTAAGCCTATATTGATTTTGGTGCTTATAACTGCAGTATTAAATATGTTTATGACAGGCGGCGTTAATCCACCATTATTTAAATGGAAGTTCTTCGTAGTATATAAAGAAGGATTGATCATGGCTGCATTTATGACTCTTAGGCTTATATTTTTAATTATAGGAACATCACTTTTAACATTGACTACATCTCCAATTGAATTGACTGATGGCATAGAAAAACTTTTAAATCCAATGAAAAAAATAGGTGTACCTGCCCATGAGCTTGCTATGATGATGACTATTGCCCTTAGATTTATACCAACTTTAATGGATGAAACGGATAAGATAATGAAGGCCCAAATGGCAAGAGGGGCAGATTTTCAATCTGGAAATATTATTCAAAGAGCTAAAAGTCTTGTACCAATTTTAGTTCCACTTTTTATAAGTTCCTTTAGGAGGGCGGATGAATTGGCTATGGCCATGGAAGCCAGGTGCTATAGAGGAGGAGAAGGTAGAACTAGAATGAAACAGCTTAGATTAACTAATAGAGATTTTATAGCGTCAGCATGTACTTTAGCACTAGTATTTATTTCGGTGTTGGGTAGAGTGTGGTGGAGTTGATGAAAAATATTAAATTGATAATAGAATATGATGGTACCAGTTATTCCGGGTGGCAGAGGCAAAAAAATGCTGTTACAATTCAACAAAAGATAGAAGATGCGATTAAAAAGACTACAGGTAGCTTTTCAGAGGTTATAGGAGCCAGCAGAACTGATGCAGGAGTTCATGCTAGAGGATTCGTATGTAACTTTTTTACCAACAGTAAAATACCTGCACCAAACTTTAAAATGGCATTAAACGGGGTGCTACCAGAAGATATAGTTGTACTAAGCTCTGAAAGGGTGGATAATAGTTTTCATTCTAGATTTCATAGTATAGGTAAAAAATATATTTATACCATAATAACAGGTGATAATAGACCGGTTATAGGAAGACAATATGTCTATTATTTTAGAATGAAACTGGATATAGAAAAAATCCGGACAGCATGTAAATATTTTGAGGGAATACATGACTTTTCTGCCTTTAAGAAAAAGGGAAGTTCAGCTAGATCTTCTATAAGAACCATAAGAGAGATGACAGTTACAGAGCAGGGAAAGCTGATTAAGTTTAATGTAATTGGGGATGGATTTTTGTATAATATGGTAAGAATAATGGTAGGTACCCTTTTGGAGGTAGGAGTAGGAAAATTTAAACCAGAATATATAAAAGATATTTTAAAATCAAAGGATAGATCAAAGGCGGGCAAACCTGTACCTGCAGTAGGTCTTTGTCTTGAAAAGGTATTTTATTGATTGACACGCCAGGATCATTGTATTATAATATAAATGTTTGTATTTTGATTATAAAGGATCCACTAGCCCCGGATCTTTCTATAGAGAATCGTTGTTAGAATTCGAAAATTTTTTATTTGTGAAATTAGAAAATAGCCAATTAGGAGAGGAGTTGAAAACCGTTAGTTTTTAACGGGAAAGCCATGAAATCATATATAGCAAAACCTCAGGAAATTGAAAGAAAATGGTATGTTGTTGATGCTGCAGGAAAACCACTTGGAAGAGTGGCAAGTCAAGTTGCATCAATATTAAGAGGTAAAAACAAACCTATATTTACACCGCATGTAGATACAGGAGATTTTGTAATAATAATAAATGCTGAAAAAGTAGCTTTAACTGGAAAAAAATTAGATCAAAAAATGCTGAGACATCATTCATTATATCCGGGTGGATTGAAAGAAACACCTTATAGAGATGCTTTGGCAAAGAAACCTGAATTTGTATTTCAGGAAGCTGTAAGAAGAATGCTTCCAAAAGGAGTATTGGGGAAACAGATGTTGAGAAAATTAAAGGTATACAGAGGTTCTGAGCATAATCATCAGGCTCAAAAACCAGAAGTATTAGAATTAAGATATTAGGTGGAGACTGAAGGGAGGATAAAAAATGGCTAAAGTTCAATATTGTGGAACAGGCAGAAGGAAAAAATCAACAGCAAGAGTTAGGCTAGTACCTGGAGAAGGTAAAGTAATTGTAAATAAAAGAAATATAGAAGATTATTTTGGATTGGAAACTTTAAGAGTTATAGTTAATCAACCATTCGCACTGACTTCAACTGGTGGAAAGTTTGATGTACTGGTAAATGTTCATGGAGGAGGATTTACTGGTCAGGCTGGAGCTATACGACATGGTATATCAAGAGCCCTTTTAAAGGCAGATGAAAATCTGAGATTGGAGCTTAAAAAAGCTGGATTATTAACTAGAGATCCTCGAATGAAGGAAAGAAAAAAGTATGGTCTTAAAAAAGCCAGAAGAGCTCCACAATTTTCAAAGAGATAATAAAATTATACTTAAGCTTCTACATATAAAGGTATTTTTACTTTTGCATGTAGGAGCTATTTTAGTTTTACATAAATTGTATTAATATTTTTAAAGATGTAGGTAAAAATATATAGTAAAGCTCTAGAACATTATAGGGAGTGATATAAGTTATATGAAATGGAGAAAAATTAGATTTACTATATTATTAATATTATTGCTTACATTTGGTATAAATAGCTTTTATTCAACCAGGGTATTGGGCAATAATGATGCTATTAGACACCAAAATAAGAATATAATACTGATAGATCCTGGACATGGAGGTATGGATAGTGGAGCTGTGTCAAAGGATGGAGTAATGGAAAAAGAAATAAATTTAAAGATAAGCAATAAGCTAAAGGATAAGTTACTAAAAAGAGGATATAGGGTAGTTATGACTAGAGAACAGGATAAGGGACTTTATACTGAAGAAGGAAGAATAAGAAAGAAAAAGATTGAAGATCTAAATAACAGATGTAAATTGAAAAAAGATACAGAGTGTAATATGTTCATAAGCATACATTTAAATATGTTTCCTCAATCCAAATATTATGGAGCACAGGTTTGGTATTCAAGAAATGAGAACAGTAAAAAACTGGCCGGTATTCTTCAAGACAATTTAATCAGTGATTTGGATAAGAATAATAATAGAGAGGAAAAAGCTGCCTTAAATTCATATAAAGTACTTAGATGCAATGACAGTATACCTTCTGTATTAGTAGAATGTGGTTTTTTATCTAATACAGAAGAAAAAGACAAATTGATAAAAGATGGATATCAGGATAAGATAGCAGAATCCATAGCCAAATCTGTTGACAATTATTATCTTTCTAATTAATATAGATTTATATTGAAAGGGGTAGGTTTTAAACCTGCTCTTTTTAATTTTATCACCTTCAAATTCAATAGATTTGGAGTTAAAGTGAATATGAGTAATTTTCTGAAAATTTTAAATTAACACAAAATCATTTATTGATTTTTATACTGCATTATGATATCCTTTAGATAAAAGTAATGGATTAATCCATTGATCCATTAATCTGACGATTTTGAGGTGATTACCATAGACATTAAAATAGATAAAGATAGTGGAGTGCCCTTATATTTGCAAATCAAAAATAAAATAATGGATTTGGTAAATGGCAATAGTTTAAAAGTAGGAGAAAAAATGCCCACTGAAAGGGAGCTATCCGAAGAGCTTAAGGTAAGTAGAAATACTATAAGTACAGCTTACAATGAATTAGAACAGGATGGGATTTTGAAATCCTATCAAGGAAGAGGAACTTTTGTAGCAGAAGAAGCTAATCCCTGGAAGGTTCAAAATATAAAACAAAAGATAATGAAATTTATAGATCTTGGATTTGAAGAAGCAGTAGAAGCGGGAATGGATGCTGATGAATTTTTGGAGATTGTTACACAAAGGATAAGAGAAAAAAAAGAGCTAATGAGTAAAATAACAGCTGTATATGTGGAGTGTAATATTGAACAGGCTAGAATGTTCAGCAAACAAATTATGGAAAGCACAAATATTAATGTAATTCCATTTACCCTTGATGATATAAGAAATACGAGTGATGCCACCAAACAAATTATAGAAAAAAGCCAGGTTATAATAGCAACTTTTAATCATGTTAATGAAGTGGTTAAATTGACTAGGAGATTTCAAAAAGAAGTAATAGGAGTGGCAATAAATGTGGATTTGGAAACTATAGTCAAGGTTGCAAGGTATCCTAAAGATACTAAGTTTGCGTTTATATGTATTTCAAATGAGTTTATGTTTAAAGCAAGAGGGGCATTGGAAAAAGCCGGACTTGGGGATATGAACATACAATTTACCAATTCTATGAATGAACATGAAATTATAAAAATTATAAATAATGTAGATGTACTCATAGTATCACCAGGAAGGTACAGAGATGTACAGTCACATAATGTAGATAATAAGTGTATAATGAAATTTTTGTATAATCTTGATGACAATTCAGTTAAAGCATTAAAGTCAAAGATAATTGATCTTAAATATCAAAAATGAAACCAATGTAATTTGAACAATATATTTGAAGAGAATGGTGTTAAATTATGAGAGAAATACATGTATAAGATATAACAAAAGCTATAAGAGAGTTACAGGTAGAGGATTTATCCGCAGTGGTAGTAATAGATTCTAAAGGCAATAATTTATATGAGTTAGGACAATAGAACTATTTAAGTTCTATTGTTTAAAAGGAAACTTAAATAATTAAATTTATTTATAATTTAGAACTTGTGGAGATTCAGAGGAAAAAGTATAATAAAAAGTATGTAAGAATCTAAAAATTTTTAAATTCTAAAAAGGGAAAGGAGATAATAAGAATTAATAATTCTTATTATTAAATTATGAGTAGTGATTTAACCGAAAATAATTTTATAACTGAATATGACATATTTAAAGAGCACAAGGATAGTAATGAAAGTATAGACAAATTAGACAGCAAAATGAAGGGCAAACTGATAAAATCTATTTATATGGAATGTATCTCTAAAAACTACAATGGTATAGATTCCATTATAAGCAAAAAGTATACTATGGAGGATATTGTAAGGGATAGAGAAGAAAGAATGAGCAGGCAGGAATGGCTTATAAGAGATTATTTATCACCTCTTATTTCAATAAGAGTGAATTATCCGGGATTGAATAAAAACAATTGTGTGAGTTTTATCATAATGAAGGTATTTTCTGCTTTAGTCATTGATAAATTTAAAGATAAGATAATGTATAAGGATCTTCAGGCTACAGCCGAGGGACCTGTGTTGACCTTGATTATAAATGAAGATGTTTATAAAATAAAGAAACTGGCTATTAATGTAGAAGATAATCATTTCTTGGGAAGATTTGTGGATATAGACGTGTTTGGTAATAATGGAGTTGAATTAAGTAGGAGAGAACTTGGATTGGAGTCAAGAAGGTGTTATATATGCGGCCAGGAAGCATATAATTGTGCAGGCAGCGGCAGATATGATGTTGATGAAATAAAAGAATATATAGAAAATAAATTAGAAGAATACTTGAAAAATAAATTGAGTTAAGATATAAGTGATAAGCATTTCATATGGTAAAGCCATTTGAAATGCTTATTTGTGAGTATTTCGGGAGGAAAGTTTAATGGCTTTAAAAAATAGAAAGAGCATAAGCTCAATGCTGTTTGGAAGATTTTCTTTAAAAGCTAAAATAGTGATATTTTGTATTCTATGTATTTTTGCTGTGATTCTAGTGGTAAAAAATTCATATTGGAATAGAAAAAATAAAATTACGGTAGAAAATCCGAATAAAAATATAACTCAAAACTCTGTAATAAGGAAAAGTAATACCGATAT
Organism: Clostridium moutaii; assembly: GCF_041205085.1. Classification (NCBI taxonomy): domain Bacteria; kingdom Bacillati; phylum Bacillota; class Clostridia; order Eubacteriales; family Clostridiaceae; genus Clostridium; species Clostridium moutaii. Next base: position 21,880 of record NZ_JBGEWD010000022.1, on the reverse strand, counting down.
AACTCAAGATAAAAAAAATAATGAAAGATTTGAAGAGGAGTATAAAGAAGCACAAAAGTTTTTTAGTGATAAACAGTATTCTAAAGCTATAGATAAAGCTGATGAAATCATAAATCAAAATAATAAATTTTATAAAGCTTATAACATAAAGGGAATTGCACTATGTTATAGTAATAATTATGAAGAGGGAATGAAAAATATAGATAAAGCTCTTCAGCTTAATTCGAATTTTGGGTATGCGCGATTTAACAAGGCGCTTGCATATGAACTTTATGGAAAGTATGATGATGCACTTAATTGGTATGATAAAGATTTAGAGGTAGAAAAATATATTTGGAGCTATTATGGAAAGGCCAGTATATATGGAAGACGGGCGGATGTTTTAAATACAGTTAAATTTCTTAAAACAGCTATAGATATGTCTCCGGATATTAAGAGTATAGCTAGAGAGGAAAAGGATTTTGATCCGGTAAAAAACTCTAGAGAATTTCAAGACTTAATTAAGTAGTATGATTTTGTAAAATAAAATGATCTTAGGAGGGAAACAAATGAAAAAAGGTATATCGGCTTCTAAAGGTTATGCAATAGGTAATGTATTCATGAAAAAGGAAAGCAAGGTAAGTGTGGAAAAAAGGTATATAGAAGATATACAGGAAGAAGAAAAAAGATTTCAAGGAGCTTTGGACCTATCCAAGAAACAGCTTCAGAAAATAAAAAGAAAGTCTGAAAAAGAAATAGGAAAAGATAAAGCAGAGGTTTTTGAAAGCCATATTATGCTTTTAGATGATGAGGAATTTGCAGGTGCTGTAAAAGTAAAGATAAAAACAGAACATATAAATGCAGAAGCAGCTCTTCATGATGTGGTAGATTCTTATGTAAAGATTTTTGATAATATGGAAGATGAATATATGAGAGAGAGAGGTGCTGATGTAAAAGATGTCGGGAATAGGGTACTTTCTAATCTTACAGGGCAAGGCTCTTTCTTAAGCGAAATTGAAGATGATAGAGTGGTAATAGTGGCCCATGACTTGACACCGTCAGATACTGCACAATTGGATAAGAATAAGGTGGCAGCTTTTGTTACAGATATTGGTGGTAGGACTTCACATAGTGCCATTATGGCTAGAACTCTTGAAATACCGGCAGTAGTTGGAACCAATGACATAACAGAGTCTGTTAAAGATGGGGACTTTATAATTGTGGATGGGATTGAAGGAATAGTCATAATAAATCCGGATGAGAGCACAATAAAGCAATATGAAAATAAAATAAAAAAATATAATGAGGAAATGGAAAAACTTAAAGAACTAATAAATATAGAAACCATTACAAAGTCAGGAAAAAAGGTGGAGATTTTTGCGAATATAGGAAAACCTCAGGATGTGGAACAGGTCTTGAAAAATGGTGCCCAGGGTATAGGACTTTTCAGAACTGAATTCTTGTATATGGATAGAGAAGATATGCCGGGAGAAGAAGAACAGTTTCAGGCCTATAGGCATGTAGTGGAGAAAATGGGAGAGAAACCTGTTGTTATAAGAACATTGGATATAGGAGGAGATAAAAAATTATCCTATTTGCCTCTGCCCGAGGAAATGAATCCCTTCTTGGGATATAGAGCTATAAGACTTTGCCTTGATCGGGATGATATATTCAAGCCTCAATTAAGAGCAATGCTCAGAGCATCTGTTTTTGGAAATTTAAAAATAATGTTTCCAATGATAAGCTCTGTAGAGGAATTTTTACAGGCCAAGAAAGTGCTAAAGCAGTGTATGAATGAACTTGAAAAAGAGGGAAAGAAGTTTAACAGAAATTTGGAAACTGGAATTATGGTGGAAATACCGGCAGCTGCACTGGAGGCCGAAGAACTGGCTAGACATGTGGATTTCTTCAGTATAGGAACCAATGATTTAATACAGTACACACTTGCAGCGGACAGAATGAATGAAAAAGTATCATATCTATACAATCCAATGCATCCTGCTATATTAAAACTTATAAAAAAGACTATAGATGCTGCCCATAAAAATGGGAAATTATGTGCGATGTGCGGTGAAATGGCGGGGGATGAAAATTCCATTCCTATTCTGGTGGAGTATGGATTGGATGAATTTTCAATGAGTGCTTCCTCCATATTAAAAGCAAAACAAATCATAATGGAAAAATAATATTGAGAAATAATATTAGAAACTACTGATAGATTTATTATATCAGTAGTTTTTAGTATATATTTATTATGGTATAATTTAATTAAATACCCAGTGAGGTTATAGTCTTCCACATTTATATAATTTATCACAGAATAAATTGCTTTGTATAGGGAGGAACTTTATATGAAAAGTAAAAAATTCAGTTATTTTTTAGCATGCATGGTATGGGTTATTTTAATATTAGGTATTACTGCGTGTTCCAGCAATAAGGAAAGTTCTGATTCTACAAAAAACAGCTCTCAGTATAATTCCACTGGTACTAAGAAGGTAAGTTCTAATAGTACAAGTAATAAGAAAAAGGAAGTTGAAAATCCAAAAGATAGTGCAAAATCAGAGGTGGCTGTGGCTAAGGATTCAGGAGGAGTAAACTTCTTAAAAAAAGAATTAAACAGTGATACCCAGGTAAGCTTTAGTACTCCATGGAAAAGTTCTGAGGATAGAAACTATAGTGCTTGTATAGAGGGAAAAGGCAGTGAAGCTTTAGAAGAAGGACAGGGAAAGATAATAGTAAAAAGTGGACAAAAGATGTATAGCTTTGAAATTGAAAACAATACTGAAATATCTCCCAAATATTTAGAATGGGTTGACAATGAAAATATGCTGGTGATTATAGGAGCCTCTCAGGGTACAGTAGCAAAGGGAGGGGATTTGTATATGTTAAATGTCAATAGAGATGAAGTTGCCCTTTTGATAAAGACATCAAGTAAGAAGCAGCAAATAATGTCTGCACAAAAAAATGGAAATAACATAAACTTGAAAGTAGATGTATATGATGATGACATGTACAATAAATCTCATGTGGAGGATTGGATTATCAACTCTTTTAATACAAATTTAAGTGGCAAAATAGAAGTGAAAAATTCTGATGGGAAAGTGGTATATGAAATAAATGAATAAATCTCAAAAAAAATATAATAAAGCTCTAAATAAATATAATGACGGATATATAAAAAAATCAATGGAGTTATGTGATGAAAGCATATCTATAAATATAAAGAACAGGGCGGCGATTAACTTGAAGGGCCTTTTACTATATTTAAAGGGCGATTTACAGGGTGCACGAGAGCTTTGGAATATGAACCATGAAGTTAATAATGATGAGGTTGCCAAAAAGTATCTTGAAGGGTCAAAAAAAGATGATGTAAGATTTAATTTATATAAAGAGGCCTTGACATTAATCAAAGAATTGAAGATAAATGAAGCATTGGTATTGCTGGAAAGATGTGCTGAAAGTGATTTTAATTATATTGAAGTAAACAATTATAGTGCCTTGTGCTATATAAAGAAAGGTAATTATAATAAGGCGTTGGAAAAGATAAATAATGTTTTTGAAGTGGACTTAGATAATGCTAAGGCCAAAAAAAATATGAAATTTCTTAAAGATGTAAATATCATAAAGAAAGGGTCAAATGTAAAAAAAACAATATCTATTTCTCTAGCTGTAATATTTGCGATAGTATTAATAATTGGAGTTTATAAAGGTATCATAAATCCTAAAAATGATTTTGTTAATAAGAACAAGGTGGTAAAAGTAATAAAGTATAAAAATAATGTCAAAAATGATCATGATGTAGATAATAAGGATGTCTTTAATGAAAAAGATATGGAAAATTACATACAAAATAAAGATTATGATTCTATGTATTTGCAAGTTAATAAGTGGAAGAATAAAAAATTGAATTCATATGATGGAGAAGTTTTATCAAGGGCTTCCCAAGTCTTACGTGGAGAAGGATGCTTATATTTCTATAATTTAGGTAGTAGATATTTAAATAGTGGTGATTATAGTAATGCTATTTCTTATTTTAATAAAGCCTATGAATTTGGTTCTAAAAGTGATTTGTATCCCCATATAATTTACTTTCTCGCAAATTCCATTGATTTATCAGGAGATTTGAAAAGTGCCACAAAATATTATTCTCAATATGATGAAAATTTTTCTGATGGAAATTATGAAGAAACGGTTTTATATAGGCTTGCTATTATATATAAGGGTATGGATATAAGCACATCTAAAAATTATGCCAAAAAGCTAGTAAATAAATACCCTGTATCCATTTATAACAATTCTATAATAAATAGTATAATAAATAGTTAAATTTTAAAGACTAAAAAGTAGTTGCTAGACAAATAATAAAATTGTTATCTAAAGATGTAACACTGCTATTCTCAGCTTTAAAAGCAGGAATATTACAGTGACTAATCATCGGATAAAATATAATTAAGGGAAATACCCTTACAAATTATGAGGAGGGAAAATAATGGTAGAAGAAATAAAGGATTCAGATTTTTCTAATTCAATTGAAGGTTCATCTACTCCTGTAGTTGTTGATTTTTGGGCCTCTTGGTGTGGACCTTGTAAAATGTTATCTCCTGTAATAGAAGAAGTTTCAGATGAATTACAGGGAAAAGCAAAATTCTTCAAGTTAAATGTAGATGAAAATCCAGTTACAGCAGCACAGTTTAAAATTGTGAGCATTCCAACTGTTATGGTATTTAAAGATGGAAATATGGTAGATAAATTTATTGGATTTAGACCAAAGGATACTATAAAGGATGTTTTGGGAAAACATATTTAATTGTGAACAGTTACTGGGAATTAAAGTGTACTAAAATGGCAAATTGACTTTGTTAATTTGTCATTTTAATTATATTGCTATATATGAAAATAAATCAGGAGGTGGATTCAAGTGGATTCTAGATATGATATTGCCATAATAGGAAGCGGACCGGCAGGACTTTCCGCAGCAATCAATGCCAAGATAAGAAATAAAAGCATTGTTGTGTTTGGAAGAGCGGAGCTTAGCGATAAATTAGTAAGAGCTCCCAAAATCAACAATTATCTTGGCCTGCCAGATATAACAGGATTGCAGCTAAAGGACAGATTTGAAAATCATATAAAATCTATGAATATAAATATAACTTTTGAGAAAATAAATGAAATATATGCTATGGGTGAATATTTCGGACTTATGGTCAATGAAAAGATGTATGAAGCAAAAACCATTGTATTAGCCACAGGCATTGAATATACTAAAGCCTTAAAAGGAGAAGAGGAACTTTTGGGTAAAGGAGTAGGATATTGTGCCACCTGTGATGCTCCCTTGTATAAGGGAAAGGCTGTTACTATTATAGGATACAATAAGGAAGCTGAAGGAGAAGCTAATTATGTAAATGAATTGGTTGAAAAGGTATATTATATACCTATGTACAGAGATGAGCTCAATTTAAATGAAAATATAGAAGTGGTAAAAGATAGTATCCTTGAAATATACGGAAAGGAAAAAGTTGAAAAGGTCATTTTAAAGCATGGAGAAATAAGTACAGATGGAGTATTTGTATTAAAGGACAGCATTTCACCGGCTCAACTGGTACCGGGAATTGCAATGGAAGATAATCATGTAAAGGTAGATGTAGATATGAATACCAATATACCGGGATGCTTTGCAGCAGGAGATTGTGTTGGAAAGCCCTATCAGTATATGAAAGCTGTAGGTCAGGGACAGATAGCTGCATTAAATGCTGTTTTATACCTTGATAAACAACAAGTTAATTAAAAGATCTCTTCATCTTTTAAAGATGAAGAGATTTTTCTAGTTAACTACAAAAAACACATGATTTCCTATAGATTTAACATTTTTTTTGTCTATATTTTTCATCCATTGGGAAGTGGCTATTCTTGGGTTATAGAAGAAAATAGACTTACCCGTGGGATCTACTCCTTTTAATGCTTGAAGGACTGCGTTATAGCTGTCTTCATTTGGAGTCACATCTATAACTCCATTTTTCACACAGGAAAAAGCTCCTCTTTGTGTTATTACTCCTTTTACTGTCTTTGGGAATTCAGGATATTGTAATCTGTTCAATATTACAGAAGCCACTGCTACCTTGCCTTCAAAGGGCTCACAATTGCTTTCAGCATAAACTACTTTAGCCATTAAATCTACGTCATTTTGTGTTATGTATATTTTTTGGTTAGAGTAGCTAAATACCTGAACAACTTCTTCCTGCTCATTAAATAGAGTAGAATTGGCGCTGTTAAGGGTGCGTGAACTTGCATTTTGAGAAGGTATAAATAGCATCAAAAAGAAAATAATAAAATAAATAATTTTTTTCAAATTGAATCATCTCCTTATTACCGACGGGGTTAGCTGACGGGTTCGGTAAAGGCATAACCTACGTATAAATACGATTCACCCCAATGTTACTGGTTTCCCCGTGTTTTTAGTAAAACTTAGGTCAATGATATTGTACCCATTTATTAAAATAAAATACATTTTATTAAAATTTTTTAAAATCATTTAAAGTACTGATATAAACAATGTTAAATAGTGTATAATTATTAGTAGATACTTTTTATAGGACGGTGAAACGGGTGGAATTATTGCAAATGATGGTCAATTCAGTAAGAAATATAAGTATATCATCTGTTATGGATATATTAGTGGTGTCATATATACTTTATAAAGGATATATGCTTATAAAAGAAACCAGGGCTGAGCAACTTTTAAAAGGAATTATACTTATAATATTTCTTATACCAATAAGCAGTTTTTTTCATTTGGTAATGCTTAATTGGATACTTACCAAGACCTTAACTATAGGTGTTCTCTCCTTTGTTATTATATTTCAGCCTGAAATTCGTCGGGCACTTGAGCATCTGGGGAGAACTGCCTTTAATGATAAACACATATTACAAGATGAAGAAGTAATGGAAAAGGTGGTAACTGAAATTGTAAATTCCGTAGATAATTTATCTAAAAGTAAAACAGGAGCTCTTATTGTAATTGAACAGATTACAGGACTTGGAGATATAATAAATACAGGTACTAAAGTGGATGCCATAGTATCAGCTGCCCTTTTAGAAAACATATTTGTAGTAAATACGCCACTGCATGATGGAGCAACTATAATAAGAAACGACAGAATAGTATCAGCAGGTTGTTTTTTGCCGCTTACAAATAACAATGATTTAAATAAAAAGTTGGGTACAAGGCATAGAGCCGCAATTGGAATATCAGAAAATTCCGATGCCTTAATTGTAGTAGTTTCGGAAGAAACAGGGACTATTTCCTTTGCTGTAAATGGAAAACTTATAAGAAATTATACCAAGGATAGGCTTAAAAAAATTCTTGTTACTATAATGAAAAAAAGATCTCAAAAAAAGTCTACATGGAGAGAGAGGGTGATTGAGTGGAAGAAAAAAATAAAAAAAGCCAAATCTTAATAAAAGTATGTTGTGTAATTGCGGCATTTATTTTATGGTTGTATATATTTAATGTTGAAAATCCTATAACAGAGAGAAAAATTGTGGTGCCTGTAACCATAGTTAATAAAGATGTGCTTGCTCAATCAAAACTTGTTCAGGTAGGCAACGATCAATTTAATATATCTCTTGTAATAAAGGGAAATGCTTCTGATGTATACTCGGTAAAATCAAGTGATTTTCAGCTGAACTCAGATTTAAGTTCTTATGTCATGAAAAGAGGGGAGAACAATATACCAGTAACTGTGAAGAAAAGTCCTGATAATATAAGCATAGCAAATAACGAGAATTTGTGGATAAAGATACAACTTGATGAATTGAAGAAAAAAAGCATACCTATAAAGGTAACTCTAACGGGAAAACCAAAGGAGGGATATTATGCGCTGGATCCAGTTCTGAAGATGGAAAAGGCAGAAATAAGTGGTGCTCAGGATTCAGTAAATGCGGTAAAATATGCTGTAGCCGTATATGATGTAAAATATGCTCAAAATGATATAAATACAACAGTATCACTTCAACCTCAAGATGCATCAGGGAATCTAATAAAAAATGTTGAAATAAACCCTGCTGCCGTTAAGATTACAGTGCCTGTTGGAAAAATAAAAACTGTTCCAGTGAATGTTAAAATCCAAGGCAATTCTGCAAGTGGGGAAGTAACTAGTTCAATAACTGCAGTGCCAGACAAGATAGATATATCAGGGAATGAAAGTGTAATAAAGAATATAAGCGGAATAGATACGGAACCTATTGATTTAAGTAAAATAGGAGATGCAAGCAATGTTCAGGTGAAATTGGTAGTTCCAAAGGGAGTAAAATTAATAAATAATAATGGGATAGTACAATTAAAAATAAGTTCTGGTACAGTTAAAACTGATGGTGAATCTCAAAAGCAATTAAATCTTAATATACAGATCAGAAATTTAAATGACAGTTATACGGCAAAATTGAGCAGCAGCAGTGCGTCAATAGTAGTTTCTGGATCTGACAGTATTGTAAATAATTTAAATGCAGATAGTATAGCGTGCTTTGTAGATACCAGTTCAATGTCTGAGGGGGTTCAATCAGCTAATGTGGTTGTATCCCTGCCTCAGGGGTTATCATTAGTATCACAAAGCCCACAGAATGTAAATATAGATATAAGGCAGAAAACAGCGGAGGATCAAAATGGCAATTAGGATAAACAATTTGATTATAAATATAGACGAAGATTGGGTAAAATTAAAAAATAAAGCTGCCCAAAAGCTTAGGATAAGTGAAGGTGACATTGAAGAATTTAAAATACTTAGAAAATCTATAGATGCTAGAAGAAAAAACAATATAAGATTTAATTGCTCCGTAGAGGTGAGCTGTCATGGAGAAAAAAAATTGGCATTAAAGCTGAGTGATAAAGATATAAAAATAGAAGAAAAAATTTCAGAAGAAGAGATAGTTTCGGGGAAAAAGAAGATGAGCTCTAGACCTGTAGTTGTTGGTATGGGTCCTGCAGGTATGTTTGCAGGACTTTTCCTGGCAGAAAGAGGATATAGACCACTTATAATAGAGAGAGGGGAAAGAATTGAAGACAGGACAAAAACTGTGAATGAATTTTGGAATACTGGAAAGTTGGATTTGGAGTCCAATGTACAATTTGGAGAAGGGGGTGCAGGAACTTTTTCCGATGGAAAATTAACCACTAGAATAAAGGATAAAAGGTGTGACTTTATTTTAGATACATTTTCAAGATATGGTGCTCCAGATGAGATTACATATGATGGCAAGCCTCATATAGGAACGGATAACTTGAAACTTGTAGTTAAAAATATAAGAAACAAAATATTAGAATCAGGTGGAGAAATACTATTTAAAAGTAAACTGGAAGATTTGGTAATAGAAAATAAAAAGCTGAAAGCGGTAATTGTAAACGGGAGTGAAATACATTGCGATAATTTAATACTGGCCATAGGGCACAGTTCCAGGGATACCTATGAAATGCTTTTTAGAAGAGAAGTGTTCATGGAACCTAAAGCTTTTGCAATAGGCGTCAGGGTGGAACATTCACAACATATGATAGATGTAAACCAATACGGAAAATTTGCAGGACATCCTAAATTAGGACCTGCAGATTATAAGCTTACACATAAAAGTAAAAGTGGAAGGGGAATCTACAGCTTTTGTATGTGCCCTGGAGGAAAAGTTGTAGCAGCAGCCTCAGAGGAAAAGGCACTTGTGACTAATGGAATGAGTTATTATAATAGGAACCTGGATAATGCAAATTCCGCCGTAGTGGTAACTGTGGGAGAAAAGGACTTTCAGGGTGATTCCCCTCTAAAAGGTATAGAATTTCAAAGATATTATGAAAGGTTGGCATATAAGCTGGGGGGAGGAAATTATACTGCTCCCGTACAATTGATCAGGGATTTTTTAAGAGAAAGAGTATCCACTGCATTTGGAAAAGTGAGACCCACTTATATGCCAGGATGTGAATTCAGGGATTTAAGGCAGTGTCTTCCTGCAGAAGTGGTCAGCGGATTGCAGGAGGGATTTGTCCACTTTGAAAAGAAAATAGAGGGATATGCAGAAGGTGATGGGATAATAACAGGTATTGAAACCAGAACCTCTGCACCAGTTAGAATAATGAGAAATAGTAATTTGGAAAGTATATCTGTGGATGGATTATATCCTTGTGGAGAAGGTGCAGGATATGCAGGAGGTATAATATCCGCTGCAGTAGACGGGTTAAAAACAGCAGAAAACATAATTAAAAATTACAGGCCGTTATAATTAAATATTGTTAAAAGCTTTCTTTTTAAAATATATTTGGTAAAATATGATTATTGGGAAATATATTTCATGGAGGTATTTTATATGGATAATATTATACTGGCAATTAATCCTGGATCTACGTCAACAAAAATAGCATTATTTGAAAATGAAGAATGTAAAAATTCAGATAATATATTACATGATGTGAATAAAATAAAAGGGTTTGGGAGCATATATGCTCAAAAAGAAATGCGTACTGAAGTTGTATTAAGTTGGCTTAAATCCAATAATATATCATTAAGCAGCTTATCCGCTGTAGTAGGTAGAGGCGGATTATTAAGATCTATGCCTGGTGGAACTTATAAGGTTACACAAAAAATGTTGGAAGATTTAAAAATAGGTTATCAAGCACAACATGCCTCCAACTTGGGGGGAATCATTGCAAATATAATAGCCAGGAAAGCTGGGGTACAGGCATTCATAGTGGATCCGGTAGCAGTAGATGAAATAGATGATATTGCAAGAATATCTGGTATGCCTCAGATTGCAAGGAAATCTCTTGTTCATGCATTGAATACTAAAGCTGTTTGTAGAAAAATATGTGATAAATACAATAAGGATTTTAACAGCAGTTCCTTTGTAGTTGCACATATAGGTGGTGGAATATCTGTATCACCCATTGAAAATGGCAGAATAATTGATACAAATAATGCCAATGAAGAGGGGCCTTTTTCACCGGAAAGAGCAGGGACTTTGCCTTGCGGAGATCTAATAGAATTAGCTTTTAGCGGGAATTACACTTATGAGGAACTGAGAAAAAAGATAGTAGGTGGCGGGGGACTTGTAGCGTACTTAGGGACAAATGATGGTAAAAAAGTGACTGATAGAATTGAGAATGGAGATAAAAAAGCAAAATTTATACTTGAGGCAATGGCATATCAAATTGCTAAGGAAATAGGAGCCATGTCTGTAGAACTTAGTGGAAAAGTTGATGCGATAATACTAACTGGAGGAATGGCTTATAGTAATATCCTTACAGATTTTATAAAAAAAATGGTAAGCTTTATTGGTCCTGTTGAAATAATCCCAGGGGAACTTGAGATGCTGGCCTTAGTACAGGGAGCATTAAGAGTGCTTCAAGGAAAGGAAAAGGTGAAAATTTATGATGAAGAGGTATCGTTTGCATAGTAAATTAAATATCACTGACAGTATAAGTTGCTTATCGTAGCATTGTTTATTTCCCCTTTATGAAGCTGGGGGATAACTAATAGGATTTTAAGGAGGGCAAATATGCTTTGTAGAATTTTAGTAATTGATCCTGGTTCCACATCTACTAAAATATGTGTTTATGAAGATGAAAAAGAGATAATGAAGGAAACTGTAATGTACTCATCAACTCAAATAAGTAAATATGACAGGATTTATGATCAGTTTCAATTTAGAAAAGAAGATGTATTAAATGCATTGAAGAGAAAAGGTGTGGATTTAAATACTTTAAGTGCAGTAGTTGGAAGAGGAGGGCTTTTAAAACTGGGGGAAACCGAAATTTATAGGGTGAATAAGGCAATGATAGAGGATTTAAAAGCCGGAATACAGGGTGAACATGCTTCAAATTTAGCTGGCATAATAGCAGATAATATAGCAGCACCCTTAAATATACCTGCATTTATAGTGAACTCAGTTACTATAGATGAATTGGACGATATAGCAAGAATATCAGGTATGCCTGAGATAACTAGAAAGAGTAAATTTCATGCTTTGAATCAAAAAGCAGTGGCAAAAAAGTATGCCGCAAGCATAGGTAAGAATTATGCAGATTTGAATTTAATAGTTGCTCACATGGGAGGCGGAGTTTCAGTAGGTGCACATAAAAAAGGCAGAGTGGTTGATGTAAATAATGCGTTGGATGGAGATGGACCATTTACACCTGAGAGAGCAGGTGGAGTTCCTGTAGGCGATTTAGTTAAACTATGTTATAGTGGGAAGTACAGTTATCACAAGATAAAAAAGATGATAAGTGGAGAAGGTGGATTTGTAGCTTACTTAGGTACAAATGATTTTAGAGAATTAGAGATGAGGGCCAACGCAGGTGATGAAAAAGCTAAGGTAATATTAGATGCTTTTATACTTCAGGTATCTAAGGAAATAGGGAAATGCGCAGCAGTTCTTTGTGGAGAAGTTGATGCTATAATTTTAACAGGTGGTATAGCTTACAGCGGGGAAGCAGTAAGAAAGGTAAAGGAAAGGGTGTCTTTTATTTCACCTGTAATTAGCTATCCTGGAGGATATGAGGTAATGGCCTTGGCACAAGCTGGATTAAGAGCCTTAAAGGGAGAAAAAGTTGGGGAATATAAATAATTAGATATAATAAATTAATTAAAAATTTAAGACATTTGAGATATTTATGATATAATATATAATAGAAGATAAAAATCATATTAATTTTAAATTAATTATAATTATTCATATTTAAAGCAATAATTAAATAATTTAAGTATTGTATATATAGAATAACCAGTAAGTATTTTTTTAGATAATATAGTACAGGGTGTTGTGAACTATATGTGAAATCGTTTACCAATTATATAGAATTGGATATCAGGTCTTTTTAAGATGAGGTGGTAGCATGAGCAGAATTAGAATATTTACAGGTCATTTTGGAAGTGGCAAAACTGAAATAGCTATTAATTATGCAATAAATATTGCAGGCAAAAATCAAAAAGCAGCAATAGTTGATTTAGATATAGTAAATCCTTATTTTTGTACAAGAAGTTTGAAAAGACAATTAGAAAAAAAGGGAGTAAAAGTCATATCGTCAGATCCAAATTTATTAAATGCGGAATTAATGGTGGTTCCTGCTGAGGTGCTTTCAGTGTTTAATGACAAGACCTATCAGGTATGTTTTGATGTAGGCGGAGATGCTCAGGGAGCTGTAGCTCTTGGACAATTTAATGAATATTTTAAAAGTGAACCCTATGATATGTACTATGTGATTAATAATGAAAGACCTTTAACATCAAATAATGAAGATACTGAAAAATATATAAAATTTATAGAAGCTTCTTCTAGATTAAAAGTAACTCATCTTATTTCAAACAGTAATTTATCCTATGAAACCACTGCTTCAGATGTGTTAAAAGGGGATAGGATGGTTAAAGAATTATCACAAAAGTTGAAAATACCCCATTCATATACTGTTTGTAGAGGAGATTTAGCAGATGAAATTAAAGGTAAAGCAAGTGGAAAAATATTTCCTATAGATATTTATATGAAGGCACCTTGGGAGTGAAATATGTTGGTTTGATATATTTTAAAGTAATTAATATGCTAGAAATAAAATTCATATAAAGTTAAAAGCATTAAGTTTATTGTCTAGAAATATTACAATTAAATACAATTATGTCTAATAGCTAAATTTTTAGGAGGGGATTTCTCATGCCAAAAGTAACTTTTAGGGAAGAGAGATGCAAAGGGTGTGGACATTGTATAGAAGTCTGTCCCAAAAAGATTGTGTCATTTTCCACTAAGTTAAATGTAAAAGGGTATCATCCAGCTACTGTTCCGGAAGATAAGATTGAAGAATGTGTAGCATGTGCATCTTGTGCTAGAATATGTCCAGATTGTGTAATAACTGTTGAAAAATAATAAGGAGGTAAGCTTTTTATGGGAAAAAAGGTATTAATGAAGGGTAATGAAGCCATTGGCGAGGCAGCTGTAAGGTCAAATTGTCAAGCTTTTTTTGGGTATCCTATTACCCCACAAACAGAAGTTGCAGCCTATATGTCCAAGGTTATGCCAAAGAAAAATAGAGTTTTTATTCAAGCAGAAAGTGAAGTAGCCGCTATAAATATGGTTTATGGTGCAGCCGGCACTGGCGTTAGATGTATGACATCTTCAAGTTCACCTGGAATCAGCTTGAAGTCAGAAGGTATATCGTATATTGCAGCAGCAGAATTGCCATGCCTTATTATGAATATAGTAAGAGGAGGCCCAGGACTTGGAAGTATACAACCGGCTCAGTCAGATTATTTTCAAGCAACAAAAGGTGGGGGACATGGAGATTACAATATGCCTGTATTTGCACCAGCTTCAATACAGGAAATGATAGATTTAATACAAGACGCTTTTGACGTGGCTGATATGTATAGAACTCCTTGTATGGTAATGGGGGACGGAATGCTTGGGCAAATGATGGAACCTGTTGAATTTAAAGACAGGCCACAGAAAAAACTACCGGAGAAGACTTGGGCAGCCAATGGACTTAAAGGAAGGAAAAAGCATAATATCATAAATTCGCTGTATTTGGCACCAGAGGAATTGGAAGCCCATAATGAGAAACTTCAGAATAAGTTTAAAAAGATAAAAGAAAATGAAGTTAGATATGAACTATTCAATTGTAATGAGAAATGTGATTTGATATTAGTCGCATACGGAACCACATCCAGGATATGTAAAAATGTAATTAAAATGGCTAAAAAGGAAGGAATAAATATAGGATTAATCAGGCCCATAACATTGTGGCCGTTTCCGGTGGAAGCTTTTGAAAAAACTATAAACAATACAAAATATGGATATCTATCTGTGGAAATGAGTTGCGGGCAGATGGTTTATGATGTGAAACTGGCAGCTAACGGCAGAAAGCCAGTAGGTTTTTATGGAAGATCTGGAGGTATGGTTCCAGAACCTTCAGATATTCTTGAAAAAGTTAAGGCCATGATGGGAGGGGAGAAATAATGACCGTAGTATATGAACCACCAAAATCACTGCTGGATGTACCAACACACTATTGTCCAGGGTGTACTCACGGAGTAATTCACAAATTAGTTGGAGAAGTAATAGATGAGTTTGGAATATTGGACAAAACTATTGCCGTTGTACCAGTAGGATGTTCAGTTTTAGCCTATAATTATTTTGCCTGTGATGTATTTGAAGCAGCTCATGGCAGGGCACCGGCAGTTGCTACAGGTGTAAAAAGAACTAATCCAGATAATGTAGTGTTTACTTATCAAGGCGATGGAGATCTGGCAGCTATAGGTACTGCAGAAATAATTCATGCAGCTACAAGAGGAGAGAATTTAACTACTATATTTGTGAATAACTGCATTTATGGTATGACCGGAGGACAAATGGCTCCAACTACTCTGCCAGGGCAGGTCACTGAAACCACTCCTTATGGAAGAGATGTAAAAATAGCTGGATATCCAGTAAGAGTTTCAGAAATGATATCCACTCTTACAGGCGCATGTTATGTAGAGAGAGTTTCCGTAGATACTATACCTCATCTTTTAAAAGCTAAAAAGGCCATAAAGAAGGCATTTCAAAATCAATTGGAGGGGAAGGGATTCTCACTAATTGAAGTTCTTTCAATATGCCCTACTAACTGGGGATTATCACCTAAGGAATCAATGCAATGGCTAAGAGATAATATGATACCATATTATCCTTTAGGAGTAAAAAAAGACAATACTGGTACTGGGGAGGTGAAGTAAGGTGACATCACAACAGATTATTTTTGCAGGATTTGGTGGACAGGGTATTTTGTCCATGGGTAAATTTTTGGCTTATGCAGGCATGGATGCCAACTTAAACGTTTCCTGGCTTCCTTCCTATGGACCTGAAATGAGAGGTGGTACGGCCAACTGTTCTGTTATATTGACAAATGAAGATATAGGTTCCCCTATAGTTTTAAGGGCGGACAGCATAGTTGTAATGAACAGACCTTCTCTAGAAAAATTTGAAAATTCAGTAGAACCTAACGGTATAATAGTAATGGATTCAGATTTAATAGATATCATGCCCAAGAGAAATGATATAAAAATCATAGCAATTCCAGCTCAAACTATAGCAGAAGAAATAGGAAGTAAAAAAATAGCTAATATGATTTTGCTGGGGGCTTTGGTAAAAGAAACCGGAATAGTTTCTGAAGCTCAATTACTTGAATCTTTAAGAGCTCATGGAAAAGAAAGGTTTTTTGAATCCAATAAACTGGCGGTGGAAAAGGGTATTGAATTTGTAAAGTAAGTTTTAATTAAAGCACTTTATAAATGTTCGTAATGACATTTATAAAGTGCTTTTTTAAATTCTCATGAGAAAAGTACATTGTAGAAATATTTTTAATGTAATATAATATAAAATGAATATTTTAATTTAAACAGAAAATTTAAATTCCGGCCAGAATAAAATTAACTTTTAATAAGTGAGGTATTAGTATGCAAAGAATATTTGGAACTGATGGTGTAAGGGGAATTGCAAATAAGGAATTAACTCCAGAAGTGGCATATAAATTAGGAAAAGCAGGAGCATATGTATTGACGGAAACAGCACATAAACCTAAGATACTTGTAGGAATGGATACTAGAATATCTGGAGATATGCTGGAAAGTGCATTGGTTTCAGGTATACTCTCTATAGGGGCAGAAGCCATTTGCATTGGGGTAATACCAACGCCGGCAGTAGCCTATTTAACAAGAAAATACAAAGCGGATGCAGGAGTAGTTATATCAGCTTCTCATAATCCGGTAGAATATAATGGTATAAAGTTTTTTAATGGCTCAGGATATAAATTGTCTGATGCATTGGAAGATAAAATACAGTACATAATTGAAAGTGATTTTAAAGGTATATCTGTTCCACTAGGTGCACAAATAGGAAGAAAAATAGTTGAGACGGAAGATGCATTAAAAAACTATGTTGATTTTGCAAAATCAACTATTGATATTGATTTGAAAGGACTGAAGGTAGTTTTAGATTGTGCAAATGGTGCATCTTATATAACTTCTGTAAGGGCTTTTGAAGAATTAGGAGCAGAGGTAAAAGTTATAAATAATAATCCAGATGGAATAAACATAAATAATAATTGCGGTTCTACCCATCCTGAAGAACTTATGAGGACTGTAGTAGAAGAAGGATTTGATTTAGGACTTGCTTTTGACGGGGATGCTGACAGGTGTCTTGCAGTAGATGAAAATGGAAACCTCATAAATGGAGATTTTATAATGGCCATAATAGGTAAAAATTTAAAAGATGAGGGCAAGCTATACAAAAATACAGTAGTAGTTACTGTTATGAGCAACATGGGGCTTGATATAGCACTTAAAAAAGAGAAGATGAGTACAGTAAAAACTAAAGTCGGAGATAGATATGTACTTGAAAAGATGAAAGAAGAAGGATATAAGTTAGGAGGGGAACAGTCCGGTCATATAATTATGCTTGATTATAATACTACAGGAGATGGACTCATTACTGCCCTTCAAATATCTTCTATAGTTAAAAAGAGCGGTAAAAAATTGTCACAGCTTGCTTCCATGATGAAAAATCTACCTCAGGTATTGGCAAATGCAAAGGTGCCTAATGACAAAAAAGGTATATATGAAGAGGACAAAGAGATAGTAGAAAAAATAAAGGAAATAAGGGAAAAGCTGGATGGCTGCGGAAGAGTACTTATAAGGCCTTCTGGGACGGAGCCACTGGTAAGGGTTATGCTGGAAGGAGAGGCTCAGGGTGAAATAGATCAAATTGCCCGCAATTTAGCTGAACTAATTCAAAGAAAGGCCAACTTATCAAGTAATTCTTAGGTCCAGTAAAAATATTTAGAATATATGAATTTAAATACACTGTTGTGAAAAACTAAACAGTGTATTTTTAATTTTACTATATCATAAATGGGAAAGTATAGTAAAGATACTAAATGATTTTTGTCTATGGTTTGTTTATAGTTATAAAATGTTAAAAGGAGTGTATGAACAATGGCATGGCAATATAAAGTACTTACAATGGAAAATTTTCTAGGCTCAGATGATGATTTGACTGTAGAAGAAAAATTGAATAAATGTGGTAAAGATGATTGGGAATTTGCAGGAGTTTTACAAAAACCGTATACTACACTGGGTAAAGATCCTAAAGTTGATGGCGATTGCATAATATTCAAAAAACGTACTAAATACTAGATTATAAAAAATTAAGGCAAAAATCATTTAGTTTAAGGCAAAAATCATTTAGTTAAAGACCTAATTGCCATCAAGTTCTGTATATCTGACTTGTCTTGGAATTATAGACCTGGGCCATTCTTTGAATAATATGTTAATATAAAATTAATAATTGGATTTAGTGTATATCTATATATGTTAGCCTTAAAAATGCCCGGATTTCAAGATAATTCAGGGCAAATTCCATATTCAGGATTTATGCTTTTCATGATTATAATAGTTGACAAAAAATTAGATTAAATAATATAATGTATTGATGATAATTTTATGTTATCAATTATATTGAAAGCAGGTGATAATTAGCAATAGGATGAGTAATTAAAAGCGCCAGAACTTAAGTGCAATAGAATTTAATTTATAATAAAAATAAATTATAATTTTACTTGAGTTGACGAGGATGGGGAGTATCGAATCTTCGGCGGGTGCCCCACGGTATCGCACTACCGTTAACAGCTGATAAAACCAGGAAGCAATTTCTGATACAACATCAGTTTGGTGTAAAAACCTTTAATGGGAATCGAATATATGATTCCAAAAGCACGATTGCCTGAAATTATAGCAGCAGTTCAGGTTTTCTTTGATTACAATTTTTTGTTTTCATAATGAAACTGTAGTGCTATTAAGGAAAATTGTGTTGTATTTAGTATATCAAAATTGAAAGGAAGATTAGTATGTGCGGGATAGTTGGATTTGTTGGAAAAAAACAGGCTTCACCTATTTTAATTGAAGGACTCAGTAAACTTGAATACAGGGGATATGATTCAGCAGGTGTTGCCATAATAGATAAAGACCATATTAATGTGATAAAGTGCAAGGGAAGGCTTAAAAATCTAGAAGATAAATTATCAAAACATCCACTAAAGGGCATAGTTGGAATTGGGCATACAAGGTGGGCTACTCATGGAAAGCCATCTGATTTAAATGCACATCCCCATAACAGTCAGGATGGAACTATAAGTGTAGTTCATAATGGTATAATAGAAAATTATGTACAACTTAGAGAATGGCTTATTTCAAAGGGATATAAATTTGTATCTGAAACTGATACAGAAGTTATTCCCCAGTTAATAGAATACTTTTATCAGGGAGATATAGTTGAAGCAGTTATGAGAGCAATATCCAAAATAAAAGGCAGCTATGCCATAGGGGTTATTTGTTCGAAAGAACCTGGAAAATTAGTTGCAGTAAGAAAGGACAGCCCTCTTATAGTGGGGCTTGGCAAAGATGAATATTATATAGCATCGGATATTCCTGCTGTATTAAATCATACCAGAGATATATATCTTCTAAATGACAATGAATTTGTTGTTATAACTGAAGATGGTGTAAAACTTTTATCTCAAGATAAAAAAGAGATAAAAAGGGATGTATATCATGTTACATGGAGTGCCAATGCTGCTGAAAAGGGTGGATTTGACCATTTCATGATGAAAGAAATACATGAGCAGCCAAAGGCAATTAAAGATACCATGACATCCAGGATTATGTTAGGTAAGCCGGTAACTTTAGATGATATAAAGATAACAAAAGAGCAAATTAAAAATATAGATAAAATATATATAGTAGCTTGCGGAACTGCATATCATGCAGGAATAGTAGGAAAGTATGTAATAGAAAAATTGGTTAGAATGCCTGTAGAGGTGGACATTGCTTCAGAGTTTAGATACAGGGATCCTATAATAAATGAAAGAACCTTGATGATAATTATAAGTCAGTCAGGAGAGACAGCGGATACTCTTGCGGCTTTAAGGGAAGCAAAGGCACAGGGAGCCAGGGTAATAGCCATAACAAATGTAGTGGGAAGTTCTGTTTCAAGGGAAGCAGATGATGTTCTTTACACCTGGGCAGGGCCTGAAATAGCAGTTGCTTCTACAAAAGCATATGTAACCCAGCTCATAGCACTTTATATAATAGCACTTTTCTTTGCACAGCATAAAGAAACCATAAGTGTGGAAAAGATAGAGCAGTTAAAGAAGGAAATGCTTTCTTTACCAGTAAAAGCGGAAAAGGTACTTGCAAATAAAGAAATTGTTCAAGAATTTGCAGAGAAGACTTATAAGGAGAATGATGTATTTTATCTTGGAAGAGGCCTTGACTATGCAGTTGCCCTTGAGGGATCCTTAAAATTAAAGGAAATATCCTATATCCATTCGGAAGCTTATGCAGGTGGGGAGTTAAAACATGGGCCTATAGCTTTAATTGAGGATGGAACCATAGTAATTGCAGGAGCTACTCAGGAAAATTTAGTTGAAAAAATGGTAAGTAATATTAAAGAAGTAACTACAAGAGGTGCTAAGGTTTTGGCATTTACCTTCGAAGGAAACAAGGATGTTGAAAAAGCAGTTGATTCCGTAATATACCTGCCAAAGACAATGAATATATTTGCACCGGTGCTTGCGGTAATTCCACTGCAGCTTCTGGCATATTATATTTCCATAAAGAAAGGCTGCGATGTGGATAAGCCTAGGAATCTGGCAAAGTCAGTTACTGTAGAATAATTTGAATTTAGAGATGTTGTAATTGTGTAGGCTTATAACAAAGTTGTATTGCTTAGAATAAAGTTATATCATTTGTAACAAAGTTATATTAATTAGAATAAAGTTGTATCAAAATCTAAAAAGATGTTAATACTAAAGATAGATGTTTAGTGTTGACTGAAAATAGAGCATGAAGGGCTAGGCATTTAGAAGCTAAAATGTCTAGTCTTTTTTCATTTTTTGAGGTGATAAGATGGCTAAAAGGAAAAGAATACATAATATTGAGAAAATGCTTAAAGAGGGTTATGGAAGTGGAGTAGGAAAGGAATATAAGCCTTGGATAAGGATTCAAGATGTACCTTCACTAGGCAGAGTTACAAGAGTAAAGGGAATGAAAACTAATAGACAGCATGAATTACTAGTATTCACTTTTTAGTTGCTGAAAAGTATTATGTAGATGGCGATTTAAACAATGTAGAAGAACCAGAAAATAGAGAGGTTATAGATATAAACCTAAAGGCTGCTAAGGTAGAATATAGAGAAAGACCTTGGGAGGTTTGGGGTAGTGGCTTTAAGGATAGAACGAAATCAAAAACCTTCAGTTTTATAAGAAATGGTGAATTGTATATAATACCTATAATTGAAATAATAAGAGCTGTCTTAGCACCGAGTAAATTTATGCTGTACAGAATATTAGAAATTGATAGCTTTGATAACTATTTTACATATGATTTGGATGGAAGAAGCCTTGATATACATTTCACTTATGAATATGAGCAAAAGCTTTTAAGAGCTAATAAGATAAATCATTTAGCCTGGCTGTTAACAAACATTAGTGCATTAAAAATGTTTAATAAAATAGGACAAAATATGTGGCAACTTGGAGAACTAAAGTTTGATTTCTTATTGGAGAATTTTAATATAAGAGCGAGAGTAGAAAGAAAAAATAACTATACTAAGATACTGGAAATACAAGCCTTGAAAAGAAAAAGAATTAACGTTGAGGAAATAAACATATATCATCCAAGTTTAGAGGAAACTAAAGGTAGTAATCAAGCAAAGATAAGAAAATATGTTAATAAGAACTCCAATTCAAACAGAGAACTAACTTCAGAAGGTGATGGGTCAACGAAAACTTCAGAAGAAATAGACACCTCATTGGATCTATGTCAATAAAGTAGACACATTTTTTGAACTTTTAAA
>NZ_JBGEWD010000021.1:0-48625 GCF_041205085.1 Clostridium moutaii | reverse complement strand
CATGCAGTATAAACAAAACTGCAACTTATCAAAAAGTATTTAAACCTATTGAAAATACTACATCTCAAATATATAATTACCTTCCCGAAAAAACAATAGCTCAGAAAATTCGTAAGATAAGGAAGATACATGGATATACTCAGCGTGATTTTGCAAACATATGCTCTATCGGGTATTCATCCCTATGTAAATATGAAATTGGGCAGAATCCTGATATAAAAAATCTAAAAAAGATATGCAATACATTCAGCATACCTCTCAACTACTTCCATAATTAGAGGGCCAAATTAATGGCTCCTAATTATTTTTAATATTACCCTTTTTATTTTTTTAGCTTTATGTATACCATTTTTTTCTTCTGGTTTTAATTTTTCATTTCCTTCTTCCTTTGTCATTTATAATCCCCCTTGTAATGTTTCTATACGAACACTTGTTCTTATGTTTATTTATTATATTACCACAATTTATTAAATATATCCACTTCTTTCTATATGTAATTAAAGATGCATCTCTTATGCCTATATTATAAACCCGTTCTTGTTTACTGGTAGCAAAGGTTTCGACAAACAGAGGAAAATCGTTCTGCATAGTCTAACAATTTCCAGTATTTTAATATTTATTTTTTACCATATTTTATATTATTATAAAATAGATGTCGAATTAAAGGGGAACGCTTGAAGATGCTGCTAATAAAAAAATATAGACTTGCTAAAAATATTACCTTAAGAGAACTCTCCGTTTTGTCTGATTGTTCCTATGGTTATTTAAGTCAACTTGAAAATGGGAAAAGAAGAAATCCATCCTGGACCTTAATTAAAAAAATAGCGCATGCACTTAGGATATGCCCTATGACATTATTAGGAGGTTATTGCAGCCAATTTTGTAGCCCTAAATGTTATTACTATGATAAATATTTTGATTAAAAAGTTATTAACTATTATCAACTTTTATTACACAGTTCATAACTTTTTATATACTTTATTTAGGTGAGGCATATGATAAAAAAAGAAAATGTTATGGTTACAACCGTAATACCTAAGAAAGTATATAAAATGATTGTAAAAGAAGCTGAATATGAAGATAGATCCGTTAGTGGAATGATCCGCAAAATAATAAAAGATCGTTATGGAATAAAGGATAATGAATAGAGGCTTCAAATTCAAAAAGTATATCAAAAAAGGTATCAAGTGGACTTGATACCTTAATCTTATCTTAGCTGTTGATTTTACTTGCTTTAGTATATTAAAAATTCCTATGATACTTATAGTATTTTGTTTATAACTTAATATTCTTAATATCATTTATTTTTATATATTTTATTTCTTGCACATGCGCACGTCTTTCGCACCTGCAGACAACCCAAAATTCTACTACTGCTTTTGTTTCTGCTAAAGTTTTTAAGATCTCTTTTATTTTAGTCTCTTTTGTACGATTGTATATATCAACTTCTAATATTATTATTTTACCCTCTTTTAAGATAAATATACAATCTATATAATTATTTTTTATTTTATATTCTCTTTGCATGAATTTAATTTTATCTTTAAGTAATATGGTCATATCTGTAATAACTAATGTATGGAAAGATGGCAGTTTTTTTAAATAATAAACCTTTTTCCCCAATACTGGATGCATCTGTGCTTTTAAAAACTTGTTATTCAAAAGTAATTTTAATCTTTTAGCCGTCATATTATATGAAGGGAAGAATAATTTTTGAAGTTGCCCTATTGTGGCGCCTTGATTATTTTTTATGAAATTTATAATTTTTATATCTCTATCGGTTAATTTCATTTAAAATACTCAATATATTGCTTATATCACTTTCAATTTTCGGAGCAGCTTCTTCTTTTTTATTTATAATCCTATGTTTAATATTTTGCATTATAATATCATGATCTATAGTATAACTATATCCTTGCTGCTCATCTATAGTCCTGCAAATCAATTCTCTCTCTTGTAATTTAGATGGTTTTCCATTACCCATAATTACAATTGCCGCAGGTTCATCTGCTATCTTAAGGCTTACTCTAGTACATAATTGAGATTTAATATCACTGGGGATACTATCAGATGTTGGTTTTTGAAGTGCTGTAATTAAAAATACTCCACTGGATCTACCCACATTGACTATAGTCTTTATATATTTAAGGCATTCAGATTTCAATTTTTTCTCTTCTTTACCATCTCCCCTGGATATATTTAAAAAGCTAAATTCTTCTATTACAATGTAAACATACTTTAGTTTGCAGAGTGCTCTTTTATTATAATCTTCTATATTATAGTAACCTTTTCTATTATCAATTATTTTTTCTCTTCTTTTACATTCTTTATCAATATTCTTCAAGTTTTCCAGGACTTCCTCCAATGTCTTGGAATTGATTTTTACCTGCTTGCAGTCATTAAAAACACCTAAATCATTTTTTCTTATCTGCAATAAATAAATGTCTACATTGTCACAGTATTTTATAAGATTAGTTAGTATAAGTAGAAGTATTCTGGACTTGCCTGTGCCTGTGTCTCCCCCTATAAGCACATGAGGGAACTTATTCATATTCACTATTATAGGATTGATAAGTCCATCTGCAATTAAAAGCTTGTATGGCGGCAATTTAAAAGGAATATACTCTTTGAATTTAAACTTCTTAACACAGTACATATCAACTAAGTTATCTATGTTTTTTAGCTGTATGCTTTTGTATCCAAGCCCTTCTTTAAATACACCTAGATCTTTTTCAAGCTGTTCTACAGTATATCCATAAGGTAATTCTATGGTAATAATATGCCCATAGTCCGTGCGCTCTATATGATGGATTTTAAGGGTCTTCTCCAATCTATTAGTAAATTCCCTTCTGGAAAAAGTTATTTGTTTCCACTTTCTTCTTATTCGTATTTTGTCTTTATTCTTATTAATGCAATATAAGCTTCCTAATACTAAGACTTCTGTAATCATTTCTTTGCCACCTTCTTAGTGTGTAAAACTATTTCTAAAATCGTCCACAGTCCAACAAAAGTTGCAAATTGGGTATACACGTTACACATTAAAGACTTAAAATAGGTTATAACCAATTTATCTAATACAAATAGATCCATTTTCTTTCTCCTTCTCTAAATGCTTAATATAAAATTCCAATGCCTTCTTAACGAATTCACTTTTCTCTTCCTGCGACATCACTGCAGTATATAATTTAATATCTCTGGTAGTTTGCTTAAAACTTACATCTACTTTCATTAAATCCTCCTGTATTTTTCTTATTCTTTAATAACAATGTATGCAGAGTTTACGTAAAAGTTTCCTAATTATTACGGAAAAATTTGCATAAAAATAAAGACTACTCTTTCGTAGCCTTCTTCATTTCTTCATATATAAGGTTTTTAACATACTTCCCTTTTCCTATTAGGTTACTTTTTTCTAAAATAAATTTATATATATCCATTTCAATTTTATTATCTTTAGAGAAAGTTAATTCCACTCTTTCATAATTGCCTTTCTTTGTTTTTACCATATGCATCACCTCGTATTGTCTTTATGTAAATATTCTACAAGATGGTTGCATTTTCCTTTTATAGTTAATAAATTTCAAAGGCATAAAGTGTTCGTTCTAATGATTAAAATCAAAGTTTAAGTAATTTAATAAATGAATTGCTTACTAAGTGGATAAGAGAAAGGGAATTGAGAGATAAGAGTTCATTATAATATAAAAGATAATAAATAAATGCTACAATAGAAATAAAATATAGTTTTATTCTCAATACATTTAATGAAACTAATTTAGGGGGTTAGATATGCAAAAATCTGCAAAGAATAAAAAAGAAAATATTAAAGAACCAGAAATAATAAAGATAGGTAAATACAACTTTACACCTATTCTTGTAAATAAAAAAGTTGCTAAAAATTTACTAAAAAAATAAAGCCCCGGTTTCCCGGGGTATAATTATTTCTGTACTGGAGCTGGGGTATTCGTATTTTGTGTAGGAGCTACAGTATTTTGTACAGTAGTAAGCTTTTGCTGCAAAGTTGAATTCTCTATAGATAATTTACTAACCTGTTGTTGTAATTCATTATTGGTTTTTGTTATAGCAGCAATTTTGGCGTCAATCTGTTTATTTGTATCATCCATCCCACTTTTTTTAACTGCATAACTTACTATTAAATCTATATATTTGGCAAGATTATCATCTATGGTAATTTTATTAGAAATTAAAAAATTTGTTAAATCTGTTATTACTGTTGGTTTTCTATCTTCTGCCTTAATATCTCCTGCAAGATATTTTTTTTCTGCACCTACAACAAGTTTTAATGCTTCATCAGTTATCAATTGTGCGTTAGCTGTCGCAATTTGTAATTTTCCTGTTGTATTATCTTTAATTATAGCTTCTATATTTTTAACAGTTGATAAAGCAGATTCTACTTTTGTAAATAAACTAGGTATATTTATTTTCTTATATTTTAAATAACCTACAATAAATATTGCTAAAACCGCAACAGCTATGCTTCCAATTATAATAAATATATTTTCCATTTTACATTCCTCCATTTTAATTATTTAAAAATATTGACCAAGTATCTAATCCTAATATCCCATCTGTGGATCTACCCCAATTCTTCTGTAAGTTAGTTACTGCTTGGAATGTAGGTTCATCATAAACCATAGATGTATAGGAACCTTCTTTTAGATATCCATACATAACAAGTTTTTGCTGTAACCACTCTACTACATGGCTTCTATGCCCTTTCGTAATAAAAGGCTTTATACCTTGTAGAGCATTTAAAGTATTTTTGCCTGCTATACCGTCACATAGCAATTTAGCATTATAGTCATTATTTAGTTGATATTGCAGAGCATAGGTCTGTTTTTGTAATGTAGTAAATTCCTTTGTAGATACAGCCCCAGAGAATATAGAATCATTAAAATAATCCATATCTACGCCACCAATCATGCCTGAAATACTCCCTCTATCTGTATATTGCCATGAAGCAGTATCTGAATATTGCTGTGGCTGTTTCCCGTAACTTGCAAGCCAAATAGGTACATTGCCGATATTGCCAGATAGATATTCATAATAGAACGAAAGCCCTGTGTAAATTCCTATTTTGTATCCTCTATCCTGTACATAGCCAATAAACTTATTAGTGAAATCTATAGCTTGCTGTTTACTCCAACTTCCTTGGTTCTCTATATCCAGCCAAAGAATAGTGTCCATATGAAGACCTTGTATCTGATTTAAAAAATGTTGTGCTTGTGCTACAGGCTGTCCGTTGTTTGTTGCGAAATGATAGTAGCCTACTTTAAAGCCATACTGTGGTAACATAGAAGCCCTATAACTTAAAAGACTATCATTATACGTCATACCTTCGCTGGCTTTTTGAATTACCACAGATACTCCAGAATTTTTAAGTTGTTGATAGTCTGAAATTTTGCTATATTCGTATACATCCACACCATTATATATACTTGTGGCTTGTACATTTTGGGGTATAAAAAAAGCACCAGCCATAAATGCCAGTGCCACAATAAATATTACTATTCTTTTTTTCATATAATCCCTTCTTTTATTTTAAATGTTGTTCCAATAAATAAATAAAGAGCCCCAAAAATGAAGCTCCTATAAGCCCTGCACTCCACATTAAAACGCTTGTTAAACTACCAAGCCTATCGCATAGATCGCCCAACCTTTCGTCTACTCTTTCACTCCTGTTTTCTAATTTTTTTAACCTGGTATCATGTTCATCAAGTACATTATCATGTTTCTTTAATTTTTCTTTTATGTGTTCATGCTTTTCTTCATCTAGTTTAGCATCATAACATTCACTCATATAGCACCTCCTGCTTTTGGGCAAAATAAAAAGACTATGCTATATAGTCCTGCCCTGTAATCTGTTTAAATTGATCTGCTGTTAAATCCCCATTTGCTACAGCCCATTTTAAATCATCTATTGTAAGATAACCTAAAGTATAAAACATTTTATAAAAATCATATCCTAACATATTTTCACCCTCTTAACTTGTTTTCAAACTATTTATAGCATTTATAATAGCCTCTACTAATTCAGCGTTTTGGTTTGAACTAGTAAAGGCTTTGTTGAAAATAAAAAGTGTCTGTGAAATTGTTTTTATTTGATCATCTGTTGTTATCGGTATTGGGCTTAATTCATCAAATACTACGGTTTTTGTGCTTATATCTACATGACATTTAATCACTCTACTGAATTCATCTGCATTTTGCCCGTATACCAAATCTATATAAGTAATTCCATTCCATACAGGTCTTTCTGCTGTAGCATCTGTTTGCTCTCCTGTATCTAATATAATAGTTCCTGTTTGACTATCATATATTATTCTTCTGCCTAAATTCATTTAAATGCCCCCTTATTTTATTTTTATTCTGTATAATTCCATTATAATTGTAATGAATTACTAAACATAAACATACATGATATTATTGCACTTGCTGAATAGAATATATCTTTGAAAGTATTATCACTATCATTTATATATAATACATAAGATGTATATGGCGAACCTGTTGCACCACCACTAAAAATCATTCCATTTTTAGTTGGAATATAAGCAGTACAGTAATTTATACCATGTGTAGCAGTAAAATATCCAATTTGATTTCCATTCATATCATAAATAGTAAAACTATTAGCACTTTCACAATATATTCTTAAACCACCACTTACCTCTTTAAATCCACAACTATATGGGCTATTTGTTAAAGTAATATTTTTTATTATAGTACCATTTTTATCAGTTATTTGAATATGCTGAGAAAATGAACCATGTCCTAGCCATAAAATATAATTTTTTGAAACTTGTATGGGTAAATAACAACCTGTGCTATCTGGATTAATTACTTGTTTTACAATATTTCCTATATTATTATAAAGTAT
Source organism: Clostridium moutaii (assembly GCF_041205085.1). Taxonomy (NCBI): domain Bacteria; kingdom Bacillati; phylum Bacillota; class Clostridia; order Eubacteriales; family Clostridiaceae; genus Clostridium; species Clostridium moutaii. The sequence continues at coordinate 41,730 of NZ_JBGEWD010000021.1, read as the reverse complement.
AGCTATATTATTTGCGGAGGTTGCTGTGTCTGTTTTACTTGCCCACATACCTTCGTTTTCAAAATATCCTATAGGTTGTAAATTACTCGCATTATAGTTTTTTAAATAATCGCTAAATTCTTGTTTTTCTTCTACAATTCCTGCCACTCCAAATATGGATTTACCAGATATAACATTGCTTGCAACTAAATTAATATCACCTTTTATGGTAATGTCTCCATCATATATACCTGCTGGTTTCACAACATCGGAAGTTCCAGGTGTAATAGTTTGTGCTCCTGTAGCCTGTACTGGATTAGTACCTGTTACTTTTGCTCCGTTTACATAAGCTGTCTGCCCTTGCCTTATCTGTGGCGCTGTTGCTGTTCCATCTGCTGTATCTATTACACTAGATTTACCTGTAACACCATCAATTACTACTCCTGATCTTAAATTATCAGAAGTTACATTTGACAAATCTAATGTCCCTGTTACTAATCCATTCTTAGTTGTAGCAGTTTTACCCAGACGTATGTCATTGCTTACTGCTGTACCATCACCCCCTTTACCCGATAAGATAAAAGAATCTGAAGATGATTCATACGATAATATAGCTGGTAAATCAGCAGATACATTTGTTACAGGATTTTTAAAATAATCTTTTACTGATTTTGCACCAGTACCGCCTACATTTAAGCTTATAGCCCCAGTGCTATCTGCATTAAATTTTACTAGCAATAATTGCCCATCCTGTAATATGAAACTTGACGGAGCAGATACTGAATATGCATTTCCTGAATTTGATGTTGCTCCTAAATTTAATATTTTATCATCTGTATTTTTAGCAAATTGATCTATCTTATCCCAGTTGTCATTCATCATTGCCTGTACATTAAATGTATCATTACCATCTGTGCTCTCTTTTTCATAAAGTCCGAGATGTTCTGTATTTTTAGCCATTTAATCACCTTCCTTAAAATGCAAATTTACTAAGTGGAGTTTGTTCCATTTGCGCTAAAGTCATATTTTGTACTTCTCCTATAGTTAAATATCTAAAGCTATAAACTATTGCTAAATGTTCAGGCTTAACATTCTCCAATGCTTTTTTAAGACTATCTAAATCCGTTGGAGTACCATATTCACCTGTAAATTGTACTTGTATTTTCCCATTTACAAAAGTTACTGTACAATCTCCATTTTTCCATGAATTAGCTACAGCCTGCAATAAATAAATATCAGATTTACCATTGCTTCTCCACTTGGCTTGAAGCTGGCTTCTTTTATCTTCTATAGGGCTATTGGAATTAGTTTTAAAATTTAATGTATTTTCTAATATTGGTATGCCCCATGTCATTGTACTAAAATCATATTGATTCAATGCATCTTGTACATTAGTTGCTAAATTGTCTAAATCTAAACCGGCAGAGTTAAATATTTGGTTTATATATGGATCTTGTCTATATAGTTTATGCAGATTATTTATTAAATCATCTTTAAACATCTGTAATTGTCACCGCCCCCAGCACTGGTATTTCACAATTGGCATTGGTTAAATTTAGAGGGATATTAGAATTGCCACCATTTATAATAAGAGAATTATAATCCAATACACCATTTGCATTTAAAATAAGGTTACCTATTTTGGCATAAGATACATAATTATTTATTTCATCTAATGCTATGCTTTGTAAGTAACCTGTTATATAATCTGTTATATTTTGCTTTACTTCATCATCTGTATAATTACTATCTTTACTTATAGATACAGATATATCTATAGTTTTTGCTGTAGGGCTTGCAACAGTACAATATGCGCCTATAGGTGCTTGACCATATCCCATGCCCCAAGTACTCCAATTCCCGTTACTATCTTGCGTTCCTTTTGGGTCTATATATTCTTGTACTGCATCAACTAAATTTTGAGCTGGCAATTGTTTATTACTGTCTATAATAATAACTTTTACAGTGTTATCCCCGTTCCATAAAGAAAATATCATTGCTTTTCCTACGCCTACATATTGTTCAGCCCATTCTTTATAATGATCTCTATTTCCACTTGTAGCAGGTTCTTGCAATGCTTGATAATATCTATTCCTTAAGTTATCATCGCTTTCCTCGTCATACCCGTTATTTACTATACTCACATTAGTTACGGAAACTATGCCTGCTATTGTAACCGGCATTTGGGTAATGGAATTCGCAGGTACATTCCCTATAGCACCTATTTGCGTACATTGTACATGGATTTGTCCTGTCCCATTTATAGTTGCACTTTCTGTAGCGCTGAATTGTATATTGCTTGATATAGAAAATAAGTCCCCTGTATTTATAGTTGTATTACCTTGCACATCCAATGCAGTTGAAGAATATCCTCCAGGTTTTCGTGTTAGACCTTTTCTTTGATATACATATTGTTCTAATTGTTCACCCGTTAAATTATCAACATTGACCATATCAATTATCTTATCTAGTATTTGATATAATATATTTTCTTCTATAGCAACAGATCTGCATAAATCATAAGCTAAGTTCCCTGGCGTTTTTTCATATTGATCCCCTATGTTTGCCAATAGCCTGTTCAAAATAACATCAACTGTTTGATCTTCATACATTTTTTCACCTTCTTTATAAGCTAGTGTTTTCACTTAAGGTAGTACCATCTAATAAAGTAACATCAAAATTTATATTTATAGTTCTTCTATCATAAGATACGCTAAAATTACTAACATCCGTTATATATCTATGTTTTAATAGTGCCTCACTTATTTCCCCATCTATCTCACTTATCGAAAAATTATCCTTTTTCCCACCTGCTAAATCCTCTATATTACAATAAAAGTCAGTGCCTTTATATACGTTGTATTTATCCTTATATGTTCTTAATATTAGAGAAATCCATTGTTCTACAGCTTCTACGGTAGACAATTCTACTAACTTCCCATCCTGTAATACAAATGTATTGGTATTAAAATCAAACTTAAAAGTTTTACCAAGCTTTTGTATTGCAGTAGATGTATTACTTATATTGTCAAGTTGTTCCTGTAACCCTGGTATTAATGGGAATATATTAGTCATATAATCACCCCTATAACTTATCTATAACAAATAATTTTTGGTTATCTTCTGTAGCTATGCAAGCCACTTTATCTCCCTCTTTCAATCCTTCATGTTTGGCTGTACCATTGCCTTGCGATGTAGTTACTTGCATTGTATATTCAGTGCAATTTTTACATACATATAATTTGTCACCTAAAAAAACCCCTTGGCCATTATAAATACTTATGATTAAAGGGCTTTCTTGTACTACCGTACCTATTATTGCACCAATATAATCCTGATTATCTCTTTTCTTTAATTCTGCAGCTATCTTAGTATGCCATCTGCTCATTTAATCACTTCCCGTAGTAGAGCTATCTACAAAATTAGCATTGCTAAAATCTATAGTTACAGCTATTTTATGGATGCTATTTGCCAAAGTATGTTGTGCTGATTTAACTCCATAATATCCATCCATCCCATACTTAGGTATTTGAATATTTATTTTTCTATTTGCTCTTATATCTTCACACCCTGCCACGTCCAACAATGTAACTGTTAGTTCTCTCTTGGTAGAATTAAAATTATTTAAGTAATTCTGCGCCGTATTTTGTGCTTGAGATTCATTTTGCCCGTCTACTGTCAGAACTTTTGTCATACGTCCGAAAATTTGTATGTTGTTTTCATCTGAAGCTTGAGCTAAAATACTTGCGTCACTCTCAGTATTGCTTGATACAATAACACTGTTTACCATGTCTTCCATGCTTCTTGTGATTTGAAAATCGTTGGCTAAAATATATTGGCAATCCAATTTTAAATTACTTACTTTATCAATCCATAGGACCGTACTTCTCATCTCCATTATTACATCTTCATTGATTTCAGAGGAGCATTGAGAAATAATGTCCTTTATTATATCTGCTATAGTTTTACCCTTATAAAATTTCGTTATTTTAGTGTTTAAAGGTATAACTGCTCCGCCTATATAATATTTTGCTAAAAGTTGATATATTGCTTCCTTGGCATTTATTCCGTTGCATTGAAATATATCCTCATTTTTGTTTAGATAAAAGGCGTAATCCTGTACTGTATAACTGCTAGATTTATCTTTATTTACTTTTTGTGTCATAACCCCATAAAAGACTATTTTATTATCTTTCTTTAATATTACGTGGCTCCTTCCTTCTGCCAAATCCAATATAGAATCGAAGGTAAGTGTCACAGCCAAAGTATCCTTATCGTCTGTCCATTGTAGATTATTGGCATAAGGCATTATATTGTTAAAACTGCCATCATTTTTATAGCCTATCATATAATCTGTATAAAGTGCCCACACTTCCATCACCTCCTATAGACTATTACCAAATAATTTTAAATTTAATTTACTTATAGTTTCAGAAACTGAATTTACCGCAGAAGATAGAGTACTTAATTGTGAACTTGTAAGAATTAAAGGGCTCCTATATTCTTTGCAATCAATTTTATATTTTATATCTCCATTTTTTTCTGGATACCAATTCATATCTTCTATAGTTACAGACCAGTTTAATATTTCAGAACTTATATTATTTTTATTCTGCCCTCTGGACATAACACACTTTAATGGTTTTTTAGTAATCATTGCATTGTTCCATAAATTAATTAAAAGATACGGATTTATTTGGCTCTTTGCCCAATTATATTTTCCTGCATATTCAGGAAGCCAACAATCTATAGGAAAAGTCGTAAGCTCCACATTGCCTATAACGTTATATACTCCGTCTTGATAGCTTTCGAATTCTTCATTCTTAGTACTTTTAGAAAGTTCCGGCATATCAGTAGGCAATATAGGTAATTGATATACTTGTGTTCTATCCAGGTCACTGAAATAAATATCCATAAAATCACCTCAAAATAAAAAGGCAGTTATTAGCCACCCCTTTTACATGTTATTTAATTCTATAAGCACCTTATTGCCTATATATTCTCCCATTTCTTCTGCATATTCTTTATTTCCAATCATATTACCTTGTACTGTAACGAAAACAGAGATTTGGGGATTACCATTGTCGCCTAATATAGCTTTAGTTTGTGTATTATTTAAAACTTTTTCTCCACCCTGGAATCTCCTAAATTGTCTTCCTACAATTAATTCCATACCATTTTCAGCCACTTGTGCAACTCCAGGGCTGGCACTACTAGTTCCAAGTGCATATCCTTTATACCCACCACCTCTAAGTTGAGATACTATTCCAGGTACATTCGATATACTTCCATAAGTACCTATCATATATCGTATAGATGCTGCTGCATTTGCAATAGGGTTATATATATTACCTAATCCCTGAATTGCATATCTATTAAAACTGCTGTCTATCATCTGCATTAAGCCCTTGCTTGGGTGCCCTGCCTTTGCGTTACTGTCCCAAAGGTTTATGGCTGTAGGGTTACCACCTGATTCATTCATTGCTATATTCTCAAGCATGGGTAAGAAGCTCATAGGCGTTCCTGTAATGGCCATAGCCGCTGTCAACCAATTTGCAACATTGCCGGATGCAGAACCAGCACTGGAAGTCATACTTCCAATCCAATTCTTTATAAATCCTCCCATGTCTTTACTGTTCAATCCATTCACAAATCCTTGTACTATATAATTCCCTAACTTAAAAAACACCCTCGAAGGAGAGTGTATTCCGAACCCAGTTTTAAAGGCATCTATAATTTTTGCTGTTAAAGTTTTTACTACAGACAATATATTACTCTGTGCTTCACTATTTCCTATACCTGCCGCAAGTTCGCTTACTACATTCATTCCTGTAGGTCTGCATGTATTCACGTAGGATTGTACTGTATTTGCCATTCCTGTAGTCATGCCTGTTGTAGATTTTAATATATTAGGAGTGGTATTTACTATTCCAGTACTCATGCCATTTACAAAATCAGGCATCCATTGTCCATATGTTGTCAGTGGCCCTTCGTCTGGTTTACTAAAATGCAATATTTTATGAATTGTATCTGCTATATGCTGTGCCCCTTTTTTTATTCCTTCTATTTTATCCTCTATACCTTGGACAAATCCCTGCACCATATCATGTGCCCAAGTTTTAAACTTAGTAGGTAAAGTAGAAAACCATGTAAATACAGCATTAACCTTTTCTCTAAACCATACATTTTTATTATATAAGACTACTAATGCACCAACTAAACTAAATATTATAGTTACTATCCTTACCAAGGGATTCATATTCATAACAAAATTTAGTGCCGCTTGTGTCCCTGTTGCTATCTTTTGAGCCGCTGAAACTGCCAATGTTGCAGTCTTAAGTATTACAATTCGTGCTGCGTTAATTGCTGCAATCGCACCTTGTTTAACTATCCCGCCCGTAAAGGCAGCAATTGAGCCAACTGCTCTCCAACCGGCCGCTGCATAACTAACTATAGATTTTACCAAGCTGCCCATTATTTTTGCCCCAGTTATTCCAGCCTGCAATCCTGCTTTTGCCATACTAGCTATAAAACTTCCTGTAATTTTCCCAGCTGCTATTACTGCTTGAACACCACTTTTTATTAAATTTCCTGTGAAGCTAATCGCAACCTTTCCGCCAGCTATAGCTGCCTGTGTGCCTGCCTTTATAGTATTGGCAATAAATGAACCTGCAATTTTACCTCCCGCTATAGCTGCTTGAGTTCCACTTTTAATTAATGCTGGCCCGAAGATAGTCCCCAATATAATAGCTGTATTTCTTATAGCTGCTTGATGATTTTTCAATACACCAAGGAAGTCATTAATTTTAGAATTTATTGTATTATAAGCACTGTTTATTGTATTTTTTATAGAGGTAAATGTATTGCTAAAAAACTGTTTTATAGGTATCCAATTCTTAATTATTAAATATGCTGCCCCTGCTATTAGTGCTATACCACCAACTATTGCCATAGCTTGAAAATTTGCAGGATTAAATTTTAATCCACCTATTGCTTTTTGAGCGATACTAATTGCTCGTCTTGCATCCATAAAAGATCTAACTAATTTAGACATAGAATTTATGGCACCTACTACTTTAAAAGTTGCAAAGGTGCCTATTAATGTGATAAGTGCTATTCTAACTAATCCAATATGATTCTTTAAATAATCCAATATATCTCTCAAACCATATAACGGCCCTGTTACAAGAGTTGTTATTGTTTTACCTAATCCTTGTGTAGAAGTCCCAAATTTAGGTATTAATTGGCTAGCAATGCTTCCAATGTCTTTAATAATCCCCCCTACTATAGGTGAAGATTGTTTAACTATATTTGCTAATGTTTTTGATATGCTGGGTAAATATTTCTGGGCAACAGATACTCCCTTTGGTATTTCTTCACCAAGCCAACTAGTTAATTTGTAAAAATACGGTATTGTTGTAGTCATTATCACTGAACCTAATCCAGAAAACGTATTTTTTATTATTGCTAATTGCCCGGGAATTGTTTTTGCCGCGGCTTCTGCACTCCCGCCGAATTCTTTATTTAATTCTTGCAACATAAGTTTCTGTGCGCCCACAGTATTACCTGCGGTTTGCATTGATTTTATCATTTTTTTCTGACTATCTGAGAATGTTACACCTGCACGGGTCAATTTTGAAAGACCATCAGCAGGGGAATTCAAAGCTTTACCTAACTGCATCACATTAGAATTGAGATTTGTTCCCATTTTAGTACTCATGTTTTCAGCAGCCCTTATTGTATCTGGAAAAGTTTGTTTCCCTATTTTAGTAAATGTAAGTAATAAATTTTCCGCTCCAATTACTGTACCTTTAGAATATGTTGTTACTCTACTTTGTGCTGCTGCTAAATCTAGTAATTGCTTTTGCGTTAATCCAGCTGCTCCACCCGTAGATTTTAAAACTGCACTCATTTGAGCTGTAGCTTTCTGAGCTGCTTGAGCATTTGCAACCATTGTCTTTAAACTTAACCCGCCAGCTAATCCTAACCCAAAACTTATAGCACTACTTGCCATATTTTTAAATGTCCCAGTTATACCAGAGCCAAAAGTTTTTACCTGGTTATGGAGATGCGACATTTGATCAGCATAATTTCTAACAGCTCTGGTTCCATCTTTATCTAACGCCTTCGTTATTGCTGTAGCTTTTTCTGTTATTTTTGAGAACCCTAATGTGCTTCTTGCACATGCCTCCATTGGATTGCTCCAATGGTTTACCAAATTCAAAACTGTTGATATTTGTTTCGCCATTTTATCACTTCCAATTATTTTTTTTGCAAAAGAAAAAGCCCATAGCATAAAGCTATAAGCTCTAAAAATTTTTCTATTTGCTTATTTAAATAATCTCAATTACATTTTTGCTAATAGTTCACTTTTCTTTTTATTGAATTCTTCTTCTGTCAATATCCCTTGTGTTTTTAGATCTGCTAATTTTTTAATTTGCTCAGGAATATCTACAATATTATTTGTAGGACTATTATTAGAATTAAATTCATGTGCTTTATTTAATATATAAGAACTAGCCTCCCTAAATTTATTTGCCATTTCTTTTCCTGCTACGCTAATGCAATTCTGTGCTTGATGTGGATCAGAATTTTTATCATGTGACCAATAATCTTTTTGGGTATTTTGCATACCTCCCGCACTTATTTCAAAATACCCAGTTGCTAGGTGATAATTAACATTAGCACCAGTAATATTCTTATATGGCATTTGAAATACCCCAAATCCAAATGTATGTCCAGTCATAAATCCCTTTTTAACTATATATACCTGGTTATCGGTACATATCAACCATTCTTTTTCAGCACCCTTCACCCATAATTCTATATCTTCATTTTTTAAATTAGCAGCTTCAAGAACATTCTCAGGTATTTCGTCTTTCTTCTTCTTCCCAAACATAGCTTATTCCCCCTTCTAATACTTATATAATACCAAAAGAGGGAAAAACTTTCCACTAAAAAGAGGGGCATTGCGTTTGAACATAGAATTATCATCTGAAAGGAGATGATATATATGATTAAGAGCTCAAAAGAGCTTAAATCTTTAATGTTTGATTTTCTACTGAGGATTCAAAAGGGCGAACAATTTTACGATATTATACCAGAAAAAGACAATCAAGACATCCTTGATGCTTTAAAATTATGCATTGATAAAAAATATTTATTAGGGGTTTCTTTAACATTTTCAGCAGATAACATACCCATGTTAAGCCGAACAGGCATCCCAAGATTGTCTGAAGAAGGCTTAAATTTTATAGAAAATTTTAATAAAGATCCAGATGCTTTATCTGATGTTAAAAACCGATTTGAATTCCTTTCAAATAAATTGCTGGAATCTACAGAGGAAACCTTTAATATAGATCTATATAATTTTAGGCATCTTTGTACATCTGAAAAAATATTAATAGACATCCTTGAACCTATATCAAAAATGGATTTTGACGGCAACGCATATTTTTTTAAAGAGTCAAATATAAAACCGGCAGGAACAGACCAATTTCTTAAAATTTCATATGACATTGTTTTAAACCATAAAACAAGTTATTTAGATATATGTTCTTATGCTAGTAAATTTTCTGATTCAGCAGTTAATGATTATAATGATTTATTTGAAATAGGCAAAAATAAAGTTTTTAGTATATTAATTGACTTTATTAATTCACAATTGTCTTTAAAATGCAATAATAATCAAAAAGGCTTTATCCAAAATCAAACTATCTATAATGTTAAGAACCCTCAAAATTCTATAATAGGCAATAGCAATAACGCAACTATTAATAACGGGATGTCCTTTGATGAAATTTCAAAATTGATTCAAGAACAAAACAATATCAATTTAAGTGATAAACAACAATTAATAGAACTTATTAACTGTATTAAAGATTTAACTGAGAATAACAAACCTATCCATAAAGGAGTTCTTAGCAAATTCGATGATGTTATTACAAAACATTGGGGCATAATTCAGCTAATTGGTACATCATTAATAGGATATCTAGGAAATTTGAATTAACAAATTTTATTAATAAATCCATCGACCAATAAATTATGAAACATACTGGTTAATATATTGACCGCATCGTCAATGTTCTTAAAAGGTATGTTAGTAACATCAAATTGCATTTTAATTAAACCGCCATTTAGTGGTAACCATGTTATAGCCCCTTCATTTATAAGCTCTTGTTTGGCTTTAAGACTATATAATTTTTCAAATGTGCTTGATGGTAATTTGGGTATGAGTTGCTCTTTATCCATTATTTACACTTCCTTTATAAATGAAATTTAATGGCTGTGATATGCAAATCTGCCCGATTTTTGAGAAGGCTCCTCAAGTTCTGTAGCCCCATTGGAGAGTCTATTGAATAAGGCTCTTCTTACAGTATATTCTCTGTCGCCTATAGCAGCAGATAACCTTATTCCAGTTAAACTTTCTAATGTTTTAAAATGTTCATAGAATGACATATTAGGGTCATTGCTGCATTTCTCATTGTATTTGCAGGTGTTACAAGCTTTTGTAGCATCTGCCTTTCGATTCACCTTATCATCTTCCCAGTAGTTGGTTAAATGCCATGCTATGCAAAACAAATCTATGTTTTCTTTCTCGGTAAGACTTTTATCCATTTTAATTACCTTCTTCTGCGGATTCACTTTAGAATCAACAGCTATTTTTAAACTAAGTATCGGTACTTTTTTTACTCCATTGTCGAGATTAAATTCTATTATATTTCTTATTTCATTACCATCTAAGTATACATTCCCGTCTTTAATTTCTAAAATCGGAAAATTTATATCCATATCTTATCCTCCTATTTTCCATCACCAAATAAAGCATTATAGAACTCATTTCTTTCCTTGTAATAGGCGTTTCTAGCTTCTATATAAAATATCTTTTCATATTCAGTAGCGTTTACAAGTTTATCAATATCCACACCCTTATTAATATAGAAGGCGACTGTATTAATCCAGTCGTCCTCCTCTATGAGTTTTTTATTTCTTCCTGTGCCTTCTCAACATCATATCCTGCCAATTTCATAAGTTTAGAAATAATTGTATCCTGTTCTGGTGCATCAAATAGTTTATCTACTAAACCAGTCGGCTCGCCCTTTACTTCATATGCATCCATTAATTTTTTATAATTAGATTTTACTATAGGGCAACAATTATATATATAACTATCTTGTGCCTTTAAAGCTTCTTCTTCATTTTTGCCCTGAATCTTATTAAATACCTTTTTTGTAAACTTTACTGGCGGCGTAACGAAAGTTACTAATCCACCCAAGCTTTTTACATTTACTTCTACTGTTTTTTCTTTTGCTTTATCCTTCTCTATCTTTGCGCTTATAAGATCTTCTAATGTTAACTTTTTAACCTGTTTATTCTCTGCCATTTTTTCATTCCTCCTAATTAAGATATTGCTTCCAATACGTCGTAATCTGTAAAAGTAAACGGGATTGCTTCCTGCGTCGATTTTTTCGTTTCATATTGAAAATCAAATTCAGTAATTTGAACACCGTGTATTGCAAGACGTTCAGTTTCCCCTGTCTGTTTATTAGTCATAGAGCCTATTATGTCAATATCGGGAAACACACCTGTTTTAAAGGCTCCACCTATAAGATTTAAGGCTCTGGAGTGCATTTTAAACAACGTAAGTGTGCCAGTACCCTTCCAGCCCATATATCTGTTGTGAGTTGCGTAATCCCCTGCAAGTTCTATAGCGTCATACACACCTTCTACTTTTATTTCCACTTTATTTCTTTCTTCTATTTCATCTCCATTGATCCAAAGATCTGCTTCTGTTCCAGAAAGAACTTTATTTGATATATCCAAAATAATCACTTCCTTATTCTAAAATTGGGTATAAAAAAAGAACAATCCGAAAATTGTCCTTATATTTAACCTATTTAATTGTGCATAGTAATACCAAAATTTAAGTTTGCTATTGCAAAGAGTATTTTTATATCAGCTTTTAAGTACATATCTCTTTTGTAGGTATATTGTTTTACTTGAGCATCTGTCATTGCACTCGCACCAGGTATATTATTAGCAACCAAAACAGCCCTTTGAGCGTCAACGTCTATATCAGATACATTATTATATTGATTGTCTAATACGTTTATAGTTTCAAGTCCGCCAAAATACTGATTTACTTCATTTATAAATAGCATTTGGTTATCTAAATTATTTTTAAGTACGCCTATATATCCAGCTTTAAAAGCTTTTCCTATATCATCTTGTATCATATCCTCTGCTTCCACTATCTCGATGTATGATTCGTCATTTTCAGTACCAATAGGTTCTCCTTCCGGTGCATCTGTCAAGCTGTTTATACCAACGCCTATCTTAACTTCTGCATCATCATTAATAAGTATCAATTGTCCGGCATTTATGGCAGTATTTACGTCTACGGGTTCCGTAACGCTAGTAAGATTACTTAAAAGTATATAAGTAGTACCTTTCATTACATTTGCTCCTGCCAGATATCCTATAAGAGTTGGAATTGCCTTATCTCCTGTTTGTGTCACTCGGTTATCTTTGAAGGTTACATTAGTATTTCCCAACACAACAATCCCTTTATCATTTGGTGGTGTTGTAGGGCTAAATACGGCACATTTAAAGTTTTTCTTATTGGCTCTCTGCGCTTTCACGAATGTAACCAAAGCGTCTTGATCTGCTTGTGTTGAAGTTTCTTCTATAGTTCCTATCCATCCTATCTCTAAGCCTTTTATAATATTCAAAGCATCTGTAAATAAACCACCCGTAGCATCTATTCTAACTACGGTAACCTTATTGGGCTTTCCTAAAAAACAATCACTTATATAAGTATAATTATCAGCTGTATATAATGTCTTATCTGCGTCTAAATCCGGTTGCTGTTCATACACCTTGGTAGTAAATGTTTTATCAGTATCATCTTTTACAATCAATATTACATTGCCACGTTCACTTCTTTGTATAAAAGAAGCAACTAACTGTTTAAATGTAATATTAATAACAGGTAAATTTATAGCCAAGTTCATCATTCCTTTCTATCAATTTGTTTTAACATCAGTGTTTACATTTAAGTTTTCCAAAGGTTCTGAGGTATCAGTATCCTCAATTGCCTGTACTGCATATAAGTAAAATTGCAATTGTAACACACCATCTACGATTACAAAATCAAGTCCGCTGTCCTGGCCATCTTGCTGAAAAGTAGGCATAAAAAAAGAAGGATTAACCCATAATCCTTCTAAAAATATGTTTTCTAATTGATCTTGTATATTTAAATTTTCAACTTCATTGTTATATCTATCTTTTGGGAAATAATAAATTCTAATACTTATAGATTTATCTCTTAGTTTAGTATTTATTTTACTTGCACTATTTTTATCCAATTCTACGTAGAAGCAAGGTCTAGTATACCCCTCTGTTATATCTGTACTCTGTATAGTAACATCTGTAAAGTTTTGAGCTAGTAAATCATTTATAGCCGTTATTATATCTTTTATTCCAATCATAATATCACCTACAGACCATGTTTATTTATCATATCGTCAACAAAGGATTCACAATTGTTGTAATATTTACTCATAAAATCCTCATATGCTCTTAAAAATGGATGGAAACCTGGTACAAAATCGCTTTCTATGTCTTTACCGTTTTTATCTTTACCATATTTTGCAGTGAGATATTTTCCACCTTTTTCATTTTTTATTTTATGACCATATTCCAATAAATGAGCATGTGGAGATGAATTATAAGCTCTACAAGATAACTGCCCATGATAAGTATAGACTTTACCAGATTTAAAGCCTTTATAATAGTTCCCTGTCTTTTCCATTATGCCAAGTTCCTTAGCTTTGTTTCTAGTTGCTGTTGTTAGTTGATTGGCATTTTTCTTTAAGAAAGTTTTAGATTCTCTTGGAAGTTCTTCATTTGCCAAAGATAACATATCTTTTACAAAACTATCTAATTCTTCTAGCCCGCTAAAGCCGGTTTCGGCCATACAATCACCGCCTCTATATTATTCTAAGCTTTCAACACAATAAATTTCTAAAGTCTCATGTTTATAAAACGGGTCAAGAATATAGGATATATCAAACCTGTGTCCAACTTTTAAAGTTTGATCATTTAAATATGCCTCTCTATCAGTATCATTTGTAAAATACATAAGCCACATATCATCTACTATATTTTTCCCTGAATTATATCTGATAATTATTTTGTGAGTTACATTGGCAAGTAAAGTATCTGCATTTTTTTGCTTAGCCAGGCTACCCGTTTGTGGTACTATACTTGCCCATATTGTTTTTATCTTACTATTTTTAAAACTTTTAGCATGTACTTCATTCTGAAATGGGATTTTTCCCCAAACTTCTATTTTTTTATTAAATTGCCCTGCGTTCAAAATATCACCATCTTTTATATTGGTACATTTTTGTTCCCGCCAAATTTAGCTTTTGACAACATATTAAACATTCAGACATGTAATTGTACCTTTGGAATTGTGGTAGCCTTATTTGCTAAATACTATAATTTATAAATTTTATCTACACTTAATAAAGCACTAACTGTAAATCCTATTTCTTTTGTTACATCCACACTTCTTAAATCGGTTATTACTGCTCTTGTGTCATACCAGTGGCTTATTAATAACAACATGGCTTGCTTAATCCTTTTAGGAATTTTTGAGCTATCATCACCATAGCCACAAGTAAAATTAATTACTATGGGGTCTAATGGCCACAATGGAACAGTAGGAAATACGCACGCATATGGTGGACATATCTTTCCTATAATTCCTCTTGTGCTCACTATATAATCTGTGTTTTCCGCCAATGATTTTACATTACCGTATAGATCTTTATAAGTGATGCTATTAATAGATTGCAAATTGCCTTTTGGTATTTCGATTATGTCACTTTCTTCATTGTCATTAAGAGTATCGGTATTATCAAAAGGGAATTCCTGTAAAGCTAACTCCCATGTTTGTGTTATATAAGCTCTGTGTTGATAGTCTTCACACCATTCTCTGGCAACAGTAATAAGTGAACTAATATAAGCATCTTCCTGTGTATCTGCTATATCATCAGTTCTTAAATAATTTTTTACTTCATCAAGTGATAAAGGTTCAATTACTGGTGGTGTAATTAATGTTAAATTATATTCTTTATTCACAAAATCACAACCTTAAAAAGGCGGTTATTCCGCCTTAATTATGCCTCAACCGGTTCATAAGTTGTATCTTCAATTAACTCTGCAGCTATAAAATTTGCTAAATTGCTTGTGCCATACGCTAATCCTAGAGTTTTACCTTGTGGAATTTGGCCTGGTAAAACAGAAAAATCAACTATAAAAACCCCACTATCATCCGATACTGTATGCTCATGCCCATTTGATGTTTGTCTTACTCCATTTATATATATAGGCACGTCTTCAAAGTCTGCCGCATTTGTTCCTATTGCATCATCTGAATATTTAAGGCTTAATGGTAAATCTGCCACATTTCCCATATTTACAATTGCTCTAACCGTTAGATATTGAGTACCAGGAGTTGGTGCTAAATATCCTCCTGCTCCTGCTGCTGTTCCTTGTGGTGCTAAAAGCACTCTATTTCTATATTCCTCTGTTTCAAACATTTAAATTCCTCCTTATCTATTTGCCAATGTAACGAATGGGCTTAATTCAAAATTGCCCTTATATGGAGTTATAGGCTTGTTCCTGTATGGTGCTCCATTGAATCTGTAAATAAATCTAAATAATTGTTCATCGTATAAAAATCTTACATGTATAGATACATCTGCAGACGGTGCGCTCTTGTCAATTCCTACGTATTGGGTAGGATCTGTAAGGATAAAATCTCCCTTTGTGCCTAAAGCAGCACATTGCTCTATAGAAATAACTGGCGCACCTTTTAAGGTGCCTTTTTGTTGATATTCAAGTGCTAACGGATGAATTGTACCACCAGTACCTACATTAAGAGCCATTTCAGTTAGCTGAGTATCTACTTCTTGGTTCATATACCAAACTGCATTTTTTCTTAACCTTGCCGGCATCCTTAACCACATTTTATTTATGTTCGCTGGCACAATAGTTCCTGCAGTTTGGCTGCTTTCTTTTGGCACGGTTACTAAAGCAGGTGAATTTAGTATACCAAGTGGTTTCCCAACACCATCACCATTTATAATTGCATCATCAACTTTGAATGACATTTCTTCTGCGTACGCTTGTTTGATTATTGCGTTCAACGCTGTTGAATCTGCTAATAATTCATCTGTTGCGTAACAGAGTGCTATTAATTTTTCAAGTTTTAATTCAAATTCTCTAAATTTAGGCTTTGAACTAGCAACAGTACCAGCTTCGGCAGCCCAATAAGCTTGAACACCACCCCAACGGCTTCCATCTGCTCTGCTTGTTTCATCCACAGCCGGTGTAGTTAATTTATTTGTGTTTGCACCTATTGGTATCTTCCTTATTCTATTTGCGACCTGAGTTTCAGCATCCATTGTAGACATCAAATCTGCTATAAAATCTGATTCAAGCAAAAATCCACCTTCGGCTGCGACTCCTTCATTTGCTCCACTTGCTGAATTATGAAAAGTTAGACGATTATCGAATTTTCCACCTGGCTTTGATGCTACTGCAACAGCCTGGAGAAATTCTCCCATACCACCTTTCCACTTCTTCTCATCGTGATCTATAGGTTGAGCATATACAGGCTCATTTGCAGGCTTTTTTGCTGCTACTTGAGCTTTTGCTTGTGCCTTTTCATCTTCAATTATCTGTTCTTGGGCTTCGATTTTAGCTTTTGTAGCCTTAATTTCATCCAATTTTGCGTCAATATCCTCTGCTGTAGCATCATCTTTTGCTATTAAAGCCTTAGATTCTGCCTGTAAATTTGTCAGTTTATCCTGTAATTCTTTTAATTTATCCATGTTTTGCCTCCAATTTTCTATTTTTTTGCATAAAAATAGGCCTAGATTTCAATTTCTAAGGCTAATTTTGCTTTTAACTGTTCAATTTTCTTATCATTTTTAGGTTGTTCAGGCTCTTTTGGTGGATCTTTTAACCTATTTTCAACTTCATCAAGCTTACTAGTAATATCATCTAATTTTTTCAGTATGTTTTTATCGTCATTTTGTATATCCTTAGGTGGTTCAGGCTCTTTTGGCTCTTGTTTAATAAGATTCTCTGGCACATTCTTATACCTACTGAAAAATTCACTATTTGTACAAGCTGCAACATTGGCATTTTCTTCAACTTGAATATTGAAATATTGTGCTGCTTCTTTTCCAGTCATCCATGTCTCATTGTCCATAAGTCCCTGAATTGTATTAATATTTACACCATCTTTTAAATTTTCTTGATAGACAGCTAGAATTGATTTATTGCAAGTATCCAAATCGTCAGCCAGCTTCCTCATATCATTTGCATTGCCTATACAAATACTCCATGGATTATGAACCATAAATTGTGCTGTAGATGGAATTATTATTGTGTCACCTGCCAATGCTATTACACTCGCTATACTCGCAGCCAGACCATCAACATGAACAGTTTTATTGGCTGTATTTCTTTTTAACATATTATAAATAGCAAGCCCACCAAATACATCACCACCGCCGCTATTTATATATATGTCAAGATTTTTAGTTCCTTCAAGCTGGCTTAAAAAGTCTTGCACATCCTGAGGACACATGTCTTCGGATTGCCAAGCATCCCAACTAGAACCAACTATATCTCCGTAGAAATAAAGTTCAGGGTTTGGAGTATCTTGATTCTTTATTTGCATTTTACCAACATTCTTTATTTTGCCAGTTTTATCTTTCCTGGTAAATTCATATACTTTCACATTTTCACCGCCTTTCAATTAAGCTGTTTTATCTTTATTAGAAATCATATTATAAATAGCCTCTGTCATAGCTTTTAACTGATCTTGTGTCTGCACTTTGCCAGCTTCGCCCATATTTAGAGGTTGTAGGTAAATATTTCCGTTTTCTATTGGGGGCATATTCTCAAGCCTTTTTATATCATTTACACTTAGCCAGCCCCATTGTCTGCCTTGTGCATAATATGTCGCTCTACTTGCTATATCGCCTCTCAGCAGGACATCTGCCTTAAATTCAACATAATAGCCTGCCATCCTTTCCTCTGGAGTTAATAATTGCATATTCATATTGTCTTCCCAGCGTTTAAACCATGGAAGCATAGTATACATTATAAATTCAAGACTTTGCTGTTCAATATTATTATTAGTAGATCTATCTAATTTATTTACAAGATGCTGTGGCACCCTATAAATACGACATATATCTTCAATTTGAAAATATTTGCTTTCTAAGAGTTGTGCATCAACAGGTTTAATCTGAAATGGTTGAAATTCTAGACCATCTTCAAGTATCATTGGAGTACCTGTATTTTTTAGCCCTGCATAATTAGTTTTTAACTCCTTTTTTAACCTTTGGAACGCTTCTTCTTGCAATACTCCTGGACTTTTAAAAGCTCCTGTGGAGTTAGCACCATTTTTGTAGAAATTTACTCCAAATTGTTCATATGATAGTCCTAATCTTATAGCTGCTGCTGCATATTCAATTGGCGAAAGTCCTACTATACCATCTAAACTTATACCTGGTATATGAAATATTTCTTCTCTTCTAAAATCATGTTGATCTACCCTATAAATTAGTTTTTTAGTTGCATCATCTCTATGGATATAAACTCGATTATAGTTATAAGGATATAGCCCTACTAAATCTCCTCTTTGATTTACAAGTCTTTGGCATACTATATTACCCCCAAGATTTAGAGAAGTCATGCAAAACTCTTTAAAATTAAATGGTGCCATTTCTTCATTGGGTGCATTATGCAAAATATCATAAATAGCTAAATCATTTCTTATTTCCCTTTCATCGTCAGATTTTTTTCTATATAGCATAATAGGTGTATTTGCTAAAGTCTCAGCTAAAACTCTTACGCACCCAAATACAGCACTATATTTCATTGCCGTAGTCTGGTCAACGTTAAAATTATCTGCTGTATTATCTAAGTCATTGCCTGTCAAGAAATCTGAAATTTTCTCTTGAAAAGTTTTCCCAAATATCACTCTAGCAACTGTTTTTTGAAATACATTCAATATCTCACCACCTTTCAAGGTAAAATAAAAAAGCCTTGTTTATAAGACTTTGCCCAATTATCTTTAACTTTTTCCCTAAAATTCTTTATACTTTTTCCCAAGCTATATTTTCTATTTCACTTTTATCATCAGTATGAATACGAGCAATATATCCGGGTGGCATTTCATTATCTTTTAATAAATCAAAATGCTTAGAATATCCCTTGTAAATTAAAGTATCCGTAATAAAATCATTGTCTACGTCCACTACCAAAACATCTTTTAATAGTTCGTTTATGGCCTCAGGATTATTTATAATAAGATCTCTAGTTACTTTGAAAATACCTCTTCTTTTTAATAAATCACTCATTATTCTAATATTCCTCCTTATAATAAACTTCTCATACCACGTTTCTCATATATAGATGTGCCTTCGTCTGGGTTTATAATAATCATTCTGGAATGTGCATTTATCATTGCTGCTGCAGGGTCAATTCTCATAGTACTTTTTTCTTTATCAAGCATTATATTTTCGTTCGCATCTTCTTTTGTTACTGCATTTCTTAGTGCCATTTCTAACACAGGATTATTATCATGAATTATATTGCCTGCATATACTTCATCTCTAAAGCTTTTAGTACCTTCCCCAAGGCTTCTTATACCTTGCCTCATTTCAACCATTGTATAACCATCATTCTCCATCATTATGGAAAACTGTGTAGCGTTCCAAGGATCATATACTATTTCCCTGTATCTCCATCTATATTTTTGGTACATTTCTTCATAATATTTTTTAACAAAAGAATAATCAACTACACTTCCAGGTGTTAAAGTAATCCAGCCTTGCTCCGCCCATACATCATATGGCATTTTATCTTTTATTACTTTTTCTTGCAAACGCTCTTTAGGCAAAAAACTATGACTTAATACTGCATGTTTTCCATTATCAAGTTTAAATTCAAAACCTGTAGACGTTAAGTCGTTTTTAATTGATAAGTCGACTCCTGATATACATTCCATATCCAACAAATTATTATAATTAAAGTTGCCTACACCACAAGCTTTCCATTTATCCATCTCCATATATCCACTTGCCCTTTTATCAATCCAAACATCCATGTTTTTCGTAAGGAAGTTTTTCATTTTTTCTGGAACGTCTAAGGCTGTTTTTAACTCACCCCTTAAATAGTTAAGACCAGTTTCATTTTCTGCTACAATAGGATTTGCCTTTAGCCACACTTTTTCATCTTTTATATCATCAATTAATTTTCCGCCTTTATCTTTATCTAATTCATTTATCATTACGAAATATTCATCGTTCTCGATTGGGCTATCCGGATTTAATATATTGCTAACGTATTTATACTCTACTCTATAACAAGGATGATTTAATTCAAATCCTGCAGTAGTAATAATCATCATTAATGGTTGAACTCTAGCACCCATACCAGAAACTATTATATCGTACATTTCACTAGTTGGATGAGCGTGGTATTCGTCTATTATTCCACATTGTGGGTTAAATCCATCACCTGTTTTGCCATCTTCTTTACTTAAATATGTCATATATGAATCTGATTTAAGATGAGTTATTTGACCATTGGCTATTTTATTTTTACCTTTTAAAAATTCACACTTTTTAACTTGTAGCCTTGCTTCATTCCAAACCACTTTAGCCTGTTTAGTTTTCGTTGCAGCACAGTATACCTCTGAAGCACCTTCATCATCTGCAAAGGTTTCATAGGTACCAACGCACGCCTCGCTTTGAGACTTTGCATTTTTTCTTCCTACTTGCCAGTATGATTTTTTAAATCTTCTATATCCTGTTTTTACATTTACCCATCCATATATATTGCCAAAAACAAACTTTTGGATAATATGGGGCTGTATAAATTGTCCTTGTAGTGGTCCTTTAGTATGTTTAAAAAAGGTCATCCACTCTAAAAATCTATTAGCCCTATCTTCATTAAAGATATAAGGAAATTCTTTAGTGTTTTCTCTCTCTAAATCATTTAAAAATCTTTGACATGCCCACTTATGTTTTACACAAGCTATTATTTTACCTTCTACTATGTCATTACTATATTGTATTAATTCATCTCTTAGGCTCATACATTACCAAATCTTTTATCAAATTCAGTCTTAGGCTTTTCAGATGTCTTTTTAGGTATATTTTTAACTTTTGCCAAAGGATTAAGAAATAATCTATCCTCCATCTTTATGAGCATATCCATTTTTTTATTTATTGCTGTTTCTAATCTTAAAACCGCTTCTGCTGAAACCATATCTTTTAATTGTTTTTTTATTCTTCTATCAAATTCCTCTGAATTGTCAATATAATCTTCTACACCGTCACTGTCTTCCTCTACTATAGAGCTGATTCTTTTCATCCTCTGCAGTAAGTTAATATATTCGGAATGTGTCATACAATATCTAGCCAATAAACCAGTATCACCGCTAGAAACAAAGTCAACTTCCTTATATATTTTAGTGATTTCCTTCCATTTTTTATATGCATTTACATCATTTTTTATATAATTGGGGCATATTAATTTATGATTTCCAAGTTTAAGTTCTGAATCTTTTCTTTGTTTAATCTCAGCTTTAGTCAAGTGTTTCTTGCCTTGAGCCAGTAATAATTCTATAGGTTTTGCATTTCTACCCATGACCTACACCTCCAAAAATTTCATAAAGGGAATTTCTCACGAAGAACTAGCCCCATACGGTCTTACGTGAAAAGGTCCCAAGGATTTTCTATCCCCCTACCCATATTCCAATGTTATATTCTAACATATAACCCAATATCCATGAAACATATACTAATTAATATTAATATTTCAAAATTGATTTTTTATTTTTTAAAATATTATTTTTTATTTTAACTTTATCTAATTATTATTTTGTAATTTAACAATCATTTATTTAATAGTGTTACTCTCCTCTTGCTGTCTTCTTATCGTGATGTATCTTGCATAATGATTGCCAGTTACTGACATCCCAGAACAACTTCATGTCGCCTCTGTGTGGTTTAATATGGTCTACCACTGTGGCAGGAGTAACCTTATCTTCCTTCATACACTCAACACATAAAGGATGATTGGTTAAATAAGTCTTCCTTGCCTTATTCCATCTTGTATTGTATCCTCGCTTACTTGCACTCTTTCTATTCTTATCTGATTCATTCCATCTTTCTTTCTTCTTTTCTTCATAGATATGTCTATGGTTATCACAATATCCTGTCAGGTCTCTTGTTAACTTGGGACATCCTAGCTTTCTACATGGTCTTAATGGTCTATTGGGCATTACTTATCACCTACCTTTTAATACTGTCTTGTAGGTTTAGGTGGTTTACTTCCTTGAGGTGGGTCACTATTAATATATCTAATGCCATGGCTATTAGATATCTCAACTCCTACACAAGACGTACTTATCATTTGAGTTGGTATATATTGCTCTGTCTTCTCCATATTCATTACTAAATCATAGAAATACTTTATTCCTTTTCTAAACCCATTATTCTTTTCCTTACTCCAATCTGGGTTGTCTTTATTAGAGTAGTATTCAATTTCATCTTTCAATACTTTCTTTATTGCTCAGTAATAACATCTAAAATAAATCCAAATATAGCTTTCATATCTCCTTACCTCGTTTCCCTTAATGCTCCGTTAACTCTCTTGTAACTCCTGGGCTTCATCAATTCTTCAACATCCTCTTTATTTATATCAGTAGGTTTTATACTGTATTTGTTCATAGTGTCACATCTTGGACATTTTATTTCTGCATCTGCTGTACCATCTATTTTCCCTAAAAGCTTACCGCATTTAGTACATCTTAACTTCATATTCTCACTTCCTCTACATAAAAATAGAGCCTATATTATAGACTTTTGTATCTATAATATAGGCTCTCTAAGGTGCTCTTATTATTTAATTAATTTGGCTATCTTTTTAGCTTCTTTCTCTATAAAATCCTGTAAATCAGTAGGTAAAATAAATTCCCCATATGTTTGTATATTATATGGTTTTATTACGTTCTTTCCATTTTGCGTTACTTTTAATTTAAACTCAATTGATGTTATAAGTTGCTGGGTTCCAGATGAACCTATGTATGCAACGTCTTCTTTATTTTCTTTATAGTTCAAAACTTCATATTTCATATGTATCTCCTATAATTTAGGTAACTCCTTTATACCGCCATCTTTATACATTATATATCCTTTAGCAACTCCGTGCCCACAGCATGCATTTATAACTCCTGGAATATATCCTAAACAAGCATCATATCCTTTTTTAGTAGGCATTTTACCACATTTAGGGCAAGGTCTATTCTCTTTATCTATAGAAGTTCCATCTTCATATAGCCATTGTTTATTTCTGTAATATATTAAATTACCATTATTATAACTTGTAATAGTCATACGTACCTCCATATAAAAAATAAGTACCAGGTTATCTGGTACTCTAAGCTATTTTCTTTATGTATTTTTGATTCAATATATCCTTAATTTCATCATATCCCATACCTAATGAAATTAATCCTGTTATGATATTCTCAAGTTCCTGAACTTCCTTCAATTCATCAAAATTAAGATAATCTCGCAAGCTTTTTCTTTTTGGTACTTTTCTTTCCTCTCTTAACTGTCCTGCTGTTTTATTAAACAATATCTTATAAATTAATTTTGTATAATTTGGATATGCAAACTTTTTATGCGGGCTATCTGGTATTTTATCTTTTATTGTATCTGTTAACATATTTCTTACTATTTTTCCAGCTTCACGTTGTAATAGATAATGTCCATTATATTGTCTTTCCCTTATAAAAGCTTGAGCTAATATATCTTTTGCTTTTAGTTTGAACTCTTTTAGCTTGGATCTTACTTCTTTTCTGCACATAGATGCTTTTATTCCTATTAAGAAAAATGGTAAATAATCAATATCCATCATATTTGTTTCCTGGTTTCCACTAATTGAAGGTATGGTCATTTTAACCATCCCCTCCGGAAGTACATCATCTCTGCCAATTCTTTTTAATTGGCTAGAATAATCAATCCCTAATCCACCACATATACTTTTAATCCCAACAAATATTTTTTTATCTTTAGTCTTACATGCTAACATATCTATAGTTTCAAAATTTACATTTTTAATTATCAAATCATTCATTGTTAATCCCTCTCATGATTTTATATACTTCAGGAGCAGCCGGAGCATACCCGGCTATTCGTCTCCCCTGGGAAGGTGGCAGGTGTTCTCCTGCAAACCTAAAAAGCTTGTTCTATTTAATATATAACCGTTTTAGCTTGTCTTTAATCATTAATTTTAATATTTTATTGCATACAAAAGGCACCCAGTTAAACCAGGCGCCTTTCAAGATATATATTTAAAATTTATATTGTAAATATATAATATCAAAACCTAACAACACTTTCAAGAAATTATCCATAAAAATAAGACACCTAGAATTTAATCTAAGTGTCTTTATAAGGGGATATATTAAATAGCCGTTTCCTTTGTTCCTTAGGCAGGTGGCTAACCTGGTCTTATAGTTTCGCATTGTTAAGAGGCTATATAAGCTCATTTGGGGCTGTATATTATTATGCCCTACAGCCACAGGCAATGGAAGATTAACTAAATTGTTACGCTTTACTATCTGTAGTCCCTAATACTATAATATCAAACACAATGTTCATTAAACCCCTTAGGCAATTGGCCATTGTGTGATAGTCTATAATGTTTTCTCATGTTATTTACCTTAGTAATTGCAGTTGTTAATTTGTTTATATTTTTATTTATATATTTATCTTTTATTCTTATAACTTCCCATTCTGGTCCCAAGTTTAAAAGTATTATACTGTCTCTTATTTTTTCTTTTTCTATAGTCAACTCATTGTGGAATAATTCTCCATCAACCTCTAAAACAATTTTTTGTTCTGGTAATACAAAATCTACAATATATTTATTTATTTTAACTTGATGATTAAACTTTATCTTTCTTTTATATAATTCTATACCAACCATTATCTCTTCTGTGCTTTGGAACCAATTAGGTGTTGGCAAAAGTTCCTTTATTTTTTCTATAGCATGTCCATATTGCTTAATATTGTTCTTTTGCCTCTTTATCCTTTTAATAGCATTTTCTAATTTTTTACGCTTTAGTTCAGTACTTATTAATCTTGTTTTATTAGCTTCTTTCTCTTTGCATTCCTTGCATCTATAATTTGTATTAGAATGATATACTCTTGTATTAACAGGTTTGCCACATATATAACATCTAGCTCGGTATATATTATCCCCATATCGATCCTTGAACATAGATATATTGTCTTTTATAGCTTCCTGATAACCCATTATAACACCGCCTTTGTGCTAATACCTAAATTAAAATAAATGAGAAATACATTAGGCGTATGTACTTTCGGGCGCTACCCTATCCCATTTAATTTTCTCATTAGTATTATTATATCTCATTTTGACAATATTTTAATAAGTAGTTCATAAGCACTTAATAACCTCTTCATAAGCTGAATTTTTTATATTTTATTAATCTTTTTCAATTATAAGTAATTGAGCCATAAGTTTATTTTCTTCTGCACTATGTGTCTTTTTATACTGTATATAATAATTCTCTTTTGGCAGGCAATCTAATTCCTCTATTAAATAAGTATGCTCCATATACTCTTTAAAACTCCATGGTAAAAACCAGGTTTCATGCTTTGTAATAAGTTCAAAAAACTTTCTTATTGGTTTTTTAGATAGGAGCCAATAATTTGTTAAAATATCTTTTGCATCATCCAGCCCCTTTATGAATACAAATGCCATGGATGGATCCAAACTTAAGTCTACATATCCCTCATATTTTTCGGAAAAATAATATTGTGGCTCTACCTTTTCCATTTCTCCAACTACTATATATTTTTGTGCATCTCCAAGTCGTTCCTCTGTCCATGACAATACAAGATTATCCTCTGCTTCTAAGTCGTATTTTTTTATATCGGTATATGTGCATCCTACTCCTTCAGTTATTTTTCTTACTCCTATAGGAGATAATATTGTAGATTGCCTATCTCCAAGCCTCGCAAAATCTTTTCCTTCTATAAGATTATAACTTTTACTATCTAGTCTTTTTTGCAGAGTCTTAATAAATATACCTGTTTCCTCTGCCACTTGTCTGAGCGTCTTAACGTCCTTTAATTGCATAATTAATTCCTCCTCTAAAATTCTCTTATTATTTCAATCTGGTTTTTAGGTAGCCAGATACGAGTAGATGTATATACTGCTTTCTCTGTTTCCTTTTCTATCTTACAAACAGTTTCTTCTCTTATTAATTTTTTTGCTGCTAACCATTTTGGCATTTTGATTAAAACTAAATTTTTCTTATCTTCTATAAAAATACCTTCCATTTTTGGTCCTACCATAAATAAGATATTATGGAGTATTACATATAGCTGCTTAGGAGCTTTTCCTTTGCTTACTGCGTATCTTGCAATTTCCATGGCTTTATTAAGCCCTTCCTTTAAGGTTATATATTGCTCAAAATCTTCTTCTTTAAATAAATTTTTATTTTCTTGTAGTATTTTTAATCTTCTCTTTTTTATATCCGGTTTAGCTGGGTTGGTAATTTCATCTATACCTTTTTCTATAAAGTTAATGATAATTTCTATTTTACCCATTTTCCCTTCTTCCTTATTGGAAAGGAGATATTTTAAACTCAATCCAAACTGAAACTGGTAATTTACCTCCGGATATTCTGATTTAATCTCTTTTGTTAACTTATGTGCCTTTCTTATTAATTCTCCATTAAATTTCATCTTTTATATCCCCTTTCCTTTCTATATTTATATTATATATCCACGTGGATACTATGTCAATACTTTTTTGAACTTTTTAAAAAAATAAAAGAGCATAGAAATTAATCTATACTCTACTAACCATTATCCAATCTTCCCAATTTAATATATTCCTTAGTAATTTATTTTTTCTCTCTGTAGCTGCGGGTTGACTTATCCCGTATTTGAACCCCATCTGCCAGTCCGTTTTCCCGTACCCATAAAATTTTTCTTTTAGAAACTCTTTGTCTCCATCTCTCAGGTCTTTTATATTATCCTCTATAATAATGTTATCTTCCTGTATCTGCATAATCCTATCTTCTATATCTGCTACCTGCTGTTGTTTATAAGCTTTATTCTTTATTAGCTTATCTGTTATGCTATACAATGTTTTCTCTGCAAAACTATATCCTGTAGGGCTTGTTTGCACCCTTTCCTCATATCCAATTTGAATAGATTCTTCCGGCAAACTGTAATCTATGTGTCCTAATTTATAATCTATCTGCGAAATCTGACTTTTAAGTACCTCTAGCCTTTTATTAAGAGCCTGCAACCTTTTTTCTCTGTTGAAATAATTATATAATTTTTGTTCCATTTCTTTTAATTTGGTGTCCATATCACACCTCCTTATTATACTTATAATAGAACATATATAACATCTACTATATAGTTTAGCATATATTGTTTTGAATATTAAGAATGTACACTATTTCGTGGCTATTTTAACGTCTATGGCATATCTTAATTTCTTATTTAACTTTTTTATTTTTGTAATTTTTTCTTCATATTCTTTTATGTTCCCTTCGTTTATTTTAATCCAATCTCTTATTTCTTGTATTGTCATTTCCGATAAATCCATACATACCCCCTCACTTTTCTATATTAGTTTGCACTCTAAGAATACTTTGCATGGCGCTTAATTCATTACTAAGGGCATTTAATTTATCTCTTGAAGCTTTATATACCTCTTGTGCCAAATCTCTTTTAAATTTCAAATTAACCACATTTTCACTACCTCTGGCAACATCATTTATGATAGAAACTGGCATTCTCTGAGTTTTTAATTCTACAATTTTAATAGATAGAGCCATTCTGTAATCCCTTTCAGCTTGTGCATACTCCTTTGCCTTTTGTACTATTATATCCACGCCACTATTTAACCTTTTGGCAGTAGTCCATATAGCATTAGTTACTTCTATAGTTTCTATTGGTTTTATACTCATTTAATCGCCTTCCTTATTTGTTATAAATTTCATTTGCATTTTCAGTTACTAAATACTTATCAAAATAAGTAACCCCAACTGCATAGGCTTGCCATATATCTTTTTTAAACCCATAGAACCACCCTTTTTCTTTTTTAGTTCCTTTACCATGGTTTCGTACTCCATATGCAAATCTATCTACCAAAGCCTGGGTTATAGTGCTATCATTAGCTTTCATGCTATGGCATAGATCCATTTTCTCGTCTTTTCTGTATATAAAAGTTGGAGTATATCCAAATCTATCTGCATGTTGAAAAAATCTTCCTATCCAAACGCAGGTGTCAAATACTTCTCTGCCAACAGCCATTCCATAACTTGCTACCATTTCTATTGCTATTTTTATCTCATGTTTTTCTAAATCTTCTGATAAATAGTCATACATAATATCAAGAAGTTCTTTATTCCCAACTTTGCCTTTATCATTTACGCTTAGATTATTTTCCAATAAAACAAATGCGCTTTCTTCATTGCCTGGATCAATAGCTAAAATCATCTATCCATCATCCTCACTTTCTGCATCCGGACCTTCTCCATAATCTTCTGCACACTGTTTGGAATTAGGAAACAAATACATGCACTGGTCTCCTGATACACTACAGTCATATCTTCCTGTATCTTCATCAAATGTTGCACACTTACAACTCATTACTCTTCATCCTCCTTTATATACCATTTACCATGTTCTACTATTTCTTTAATTTCTTTTAAGGTAAGGCAATCACCCATTTTCTGCAATAAGTCATCAGCATATTGGTACTCCCACCTGTCAAGCATTTTATGTTCTACTCTTATTGGCTTACATTTTGTCATAGCTTCCATAAAACTTACTGGCTCTTGGACTTCTTCCCATTCTTCTTCAAGAAACTCTTCAAGTTGTAGTGGAGTATCCATATCTTTTACATTTATAAAATTCATTCCACTTCCCACCCAAAAGAAGCACTTAGACTGGTCACTGTTGTAAATACCATCTTTTGTATGGTCGGTTCCTTGAGTAATTATTCTTCCTGTCTTAGCATTCTTAAAATCATGCTTAAATATCTTTCCGTTGTATACTGCATTAAGTAAATCTATAGTTCTATATGTTTTCATTTAATTAATCCTCCTATTTCTCCCAAATATGGTCTAACCGCTCTATATATTTCTCTAATTCTATATCTGTAAAATCATCTATAGGCTCATGCTTTAGCCCAAATTCATCCTCGGATTGTGTTATAAACTCTCTGTAAGTATCTGTATTTTTAGCCTTAGATTCTACATCACATATTCTTTTATCTAAATCGCTTTTAGTCATTTCAATACTCCTTCCCACGGATCCTCATATTCCACTTCTTCTAATTCCTCTTGCGTATATATCCTATCTCCCATAAGTCTTTTAACAAGTTCTTTACTGCTATATCCATCTTTATATGATCTAAGTTTCTTACATATCTTTTTTGCTGTACTAGATGTGGTATTCAATAACTCTTGTATTTCTTTTTCTGAGTAGAAATCTTTGCTGAATAACTCAAATAATTTATCCTGAAGTTCCAGCTTATAAGTGAGATCAACATACCTGTTTTTATGTGGGCCATTCTTACCTTGATGGTGTTTATTACATAAATATTTAAAATTTAATCGTATATTTTTTAATAGAGGAGCCCGACTTCTAAACGCAACATGGTGTAACTGTACTTGATAACATGTTCCACATATAGAACAATGATGTATTTCTCTTGTACCCATCTGATCATTCCTTTGTTTGTAGTACAGCTTTTATACTGTACTACATTATTATTTATCTAATACACTTAATATAGAACTGTTGCATGTTTTTAGCTTAATTTCTTAAATATTGAGACTGTGATCTATTTATTTTCGATTATCCTTAATAAATCACTAATAATACAACATTCTAAACTGTTTTCGCTTCCATTCCTTGATTTATGTTTTTCTAGGTATTCTTTAGCTCTATTTATTTGATATTTTATTCTTTGCTCTTCATTGCCTAAATTTTCTGTTTCATTAATTTTCTTAAACATTAATCTTCATCCTCCCAAAATAATAATTTTAAATCTTGTTCTATTCCTTTAGGTAGCTTAGTTTTTCTTAAATCTCTTTTTGTATTTTCAAGTATTTCTTTATCACTAACTGGTCTTGAATATTCTGAAAGTATTTTTTTAAATCTATTTAATTCTGGGATTTCCTCAATTTCAATTCCAGCTTCTTTTAAATATTTTCTAAGTTTTTCCAAATCATTATATTTATACAATTTTTAATCACTTCACCTTGTTACGTAATTTTAGCTTGACTCCCTTTCATTTTCTAATGTTCCATGCACGAATGGCTTCTTCTTCTGTTCTAAAAGCAACAAGTGGTTTAATCATGGCAGGGCACTCTTTACAAACTGGTATATATCCATGCTCCCATATAGCAATTTTCGCTTCTCCTCCACAGAATGGGCATTCCTTCATCTTTTCCATTTCTTGCAACTCCTTTATATTAAGAATTTAACAATTCATCCCAATTGGTATTTTGCAGTATCTTATACAACCTTTCTACTTGTGGGCTTCTCCATGCTGTCATTGCATACGGATGAGGTTTGTTATAGTGATATCCGTTAGTCTTTATATGTTTCTTACATTCTCTAAGAGTAAGAAACATTGTATCTTGGGCTATTTCTTCTCTGTCTCTGTAATTACAAATTGAATATTCACCAGGAGCATATGCTTCTAAAAAGTCCTCTATTTCTGATATATTGTCAGTGAAAAATTCATTTTCATCTTCACAAACTATATCAATGAAACTTCCATCATATTCGCATTTAACTATTACATTAAAGTTTTCTTTCAACCAATCTACTAATTCTTCAAATTCACCCTCAAATGCATTTTCTGCACTATTGTTATCATAGATACAAAATCCGTCTACATCATCATCTACCCAATAATCCCTTACGGTTTGCATAACTACCCAAAACCGCGGGTCCGCCTGGCTAACAGTATCTTGTGTAAGCATCTCGTTTTGAAGTTCTTTTAAAAACTCTATATCACTTTTATTCATCTATTACCTCTCCTTCTATATTAAAAATCTAATAACTGCCAATAACCCTACAGCAGCACCCAATACCTCTCCCCACCATATATCCTTTTTCTCACGGCTGGATAGTATATATACTTTCTTCATAGATTACCTCCCTTTCTATTCTTTTATTAGCTAAATCAGCCCAATATCTACCGTAATATTCTAGTTTCTTTTTGTTCTCACACTTGCCATTGTCAAAAGCTATAAAATTTCTATTTAACTTTCTGGCTGTTAGAGGAATGCTCCCATAACCTGCAGTTAAATCTAATACAGTCATTCCTTCGTCTGTATATGTTTTTATAAACCATTCGCATAATTCCAGAGGTTTTTGTGTAGGGTGTATAGGAAATGTATCCCATGCAAATTCCAAAACATCTATAGGGTTTCTATTTGTATTCCCTCCTCCACTGATTCCTGTTTTAGTTTTCCCATAATTGCTTCCATCTGTTTGATGCTTGGTATATTTATGAACGGGAGAATGCCCATGTGTTTTTTGAGGGTTATATATTGGCAGTTCTTTATAAAATACCAAAACATCTTCATGTGCCTTTAAAGGCATTTTTTTAGCATTTAACCATCCTTTAGGCTGTTTTTTCTTGCAGACTATCTTATATCTATAATCTTTAAGATTGCTACACATCAATTGTCCTAGAAATTTTCCTTTAGCAAATAGACATACCGCAGCATTATCTTTTTTTACTCTATTTATTACGTTCCATAGATCATTGAAAGGAATTACTTTATCCCATGAATTTTTAGTTTCACCAAATGGCAAATCAGTAAAGACCATATCTATACTCTTGTCTTTTATATCTTTGGAACCTTCCAAACAATCCATATTATGAACTACATTGATTTCCGTCATATATTCCCTCCTATCTTTTTAATGCTTTCCCTTATATCCATTTCATCTATTTCATAACCCAGCGCATCCCATCCCAGAGCTTTTTCTCTTGCAAATAATTCTATCCGTGGTACATCTCCAAACAACATTTCTATCCTGTCTCTAGCCTCCCTGGGCTTTTCACTATGCAACATCACTGGAGCTTCTATAATCTGGTGTATATCGTGCCTTAATATTTGCTTCCCTGGTTTTGTGCCTTTAGATACAGCCAATAGGCACACCTCTGCATTAGCCCTTGTATAAGCTCCCATACCCCAGAAATTAGTATCCTTATTCCTTTTATTTTTCTTTATCCATACGAAAGCAGCTGTTTTATATATAAAATCCCACGCATCTATAACCTTAAATGCCTCTCGTATATTGGGGAATGTAGACCATATAAACAATACGGATGTATCTGTTGCTATATCTCTTACTGGCAAATTGCATATATCTTCTGTAGACATTGTGGAATAATGATTAGCTGCAATTCCTCTAGCTGTTTTCCCTTGCTGCCTATAACTCCAGGGTGGATCTGTATAAATTACTTGATATTTTCCCATAATCATTACCTCCCTTATCTAAATCCATTTTTAACTGCTCCCCTTTAAGTATCTTTCTATCCCATATACTTATTTGCTTACCAAACTTTATAGGCTTTTTATTTTTTATAAGCATTATTTTATACCTGTTATATTATTTTATTACACTAATACACTATATCTGTAACTATTCCGCATTTAGTGTATTAGTGCCTTAAATTAAATTTTATAGAATTGATCTTATGTCTATATAATTTCTCCCAGTAGTGCCATTTAAACAGATTGTCAGCCCATATTTATCAGCCATATTTATTGCTGTTTCATTTGCTGTTTCAGATGTATAATTTGGAACAAATGCTTTTTCACCCAATCCATACTTTTCTCCAATTCTGTTGGCTTCTGCTCTTGATTTCGCTTTACACACTATCCTAAATTGAGCATGATAGCCTTTATATCCAAGCTTTCTTATCTTTTTAAGCATTAATCCATGCAGGTTTATATACGTACCATAATATTTATCTTTCCTTGGCAATTTCAATTTCTCCTTAATTTTTTGCAACAATCTATATGTGCAACATCTAATTTACCATTTATTCTAATCATGTGTGCATCTAATGGATGTAATTTCTTATGGCATAAAGCACATATCATATATTTAACTTTTGGATTATCCATATCTGTTTCACGCATTCTCATTCCTCCCTTTATACCGGGTCCTTAGTTCTTTTATTCTTTCTCTTAACCTCTCTATGCATAAATCTTTCTGAACTAACATACTGTCTCTTTTCCGAACTGCTAATTTAAGATCTTTCATTTCGCTTTCATACCAATCTTCATTGTTTCTTTGGTATTTAACGGTTGCTAAAACCTTATCTGCTGTAACATTTGCAATTTCATCAATTTGTTTATTATCTAAAGTTACATTAAAATTCATTATTGTGATTCACTCCTTTGCCTTAATTTCATATTGCCTACCTTTCTATACTTCAATTTTAGTAATAATTCTTTTTTATCCACTGCCTAAATGTATCTATTTCGCAAGTCCTTGGAAGCCCTGTGCCATCTTCGTACATCACCTTAACCCCTGTTGAACTTTCTGTAACCGTCAGTACCGTTCTCCAATTGTCAGCAAAATTCTTATATGTCTTACCGGCAACGATTTTTATTGGAATTTTTTTCTTCATAAATATTTCTCCCTACCTATCTCTCTACATTTACAATATCTTTCTTCTGGCAATATATAACCTCTCCTTTCTTACTGCTCTTTACCATGTATTCTCTACTCTCTAGCTGCCCTATTACTTTACCTGTATTACCGTTTTTTAGTTTTACTGTAGCTCCTATTTTAATACTCAAGATTTGCTTCTCCTTTTTATTCTTGCATCCGCATAGTCTTTGCCTTCCCATTCTGTCAATTCTTCAAGATAAAAAGGTTGACGGCACACTGGACAAATAGGTATCATTTTATGTCCCCTATATTGTTTTTCTAGACTTTTAATAACTCTTAAATATGGTTTATATTTCATTAATTCCTGTTTTTGATCATATAATCTATCAAGACTATTATTTTCTTTTTCAAAATAATTTGATACTTCCATAAGTGCTTCAAAGGGATCCACCCATGCTCCACAACTTGCACAATATACTTCTTTATTTCTAGGATCTATTACAAATTTTCTATCCATGCATTTGCACTTTTTTTCAAAATTCCAGTTTGCTCTCACTACATCAATATGAATTAATCTGCTTTTATCATCATCCAAGGTTTACCCACTCCTATCTATTAGCTAAATCCAACAATTCTTTTATTTTGTCTTCAAACAAATCAGGTCTTTTAGTATCTACTCCACACACCCAACAATTATTTTTAGTATCCAATATTGCCATATTCTTTTTATCTAGTACATATCTAGCTCTATTTCTTCCAGTGCATAATTCATAACCAAATATCTGTTTATCAGTCAATTCATGTTCATATTCTAAATATCCATAAGCTTCGCGGTTTATTTCATGAACATATATCTTCGTTTTAAAATTCTCTATATTTATAGGCATATTACCTCTTATCTTAGGATAAGTTCCTAAACTTACAGGTCTTTCAGTTGAATAATATCTATACACTTTTATCCCTCCTTATCTACTCTCTGGAACTCTATTACCCACACGTATGGGTCTGCATCCCATCCATATACATCAATATCCTTTTTATTTACCGTGCTATTCCACAATGTTTGAAATGCCACTTTGGGGTCTGTATATAACTTATCTCCGTATGCATCAGGCATATTCATATTGAAATGATATCTCCTAATCCCTTCTTTCAATACCTCTCTTTCCGTAATATCTTGCAATCTCTGTGCTTTTATATCTGTAACCTTTAAAAATATCCTTGCTGCCTCACGTGGCATAAATAAAGAGGGTTGCCATCCGTTTTTACATCCATATTTAAGT
Organism: Clostridium moutaii; assembly: GCF_041205085.1. Lineage (NCBI taxonomy): Bacteria > Bacillati > Bacillota > Clostridia > Eubacteriales > Clostridiaceae > Clostridium > Clostridium moutaii. The sequence continues at coordinate 6,641 of NZ_JBGEWD010000021.1, read as the reverse complement.
AATTTTTCGTACCGTTCATCACTTACATGTCTTATTTCTAAGTCCTTATTTCCTTGTGCCCTATACATAAACTTAATTCTTTTATCAAAATTACTCATGCTTTGAATCATCCATGTTTCTCTTACATAGAGAATATCTCCTACTTGATATCTACATATTCTTCCATATCCCCAAGTTGAGCCTGTAATTTTGTCTAATACTTTCTCTTTCCCGTATTCATTCCAACGATTTGTGCCTTTGTCTATCTCTCTTTGTCTTAGCTCATATCTTGGCTGTGGCTTTATAATTCTTCTGGTACTTGTTTTTCTATCCTCTAGTATTGCTTTTACCATTTCTGTATTAAATAGAATTGGTTTCAACGTTCTTTGCCTCCTCTACTTTAAGTTCCATTCCTTCTCTGTTTTCTATATACTCTATTGCTTTATCCTTACTTCCAAACTCTACATTTTTAAAGCAAATTCCCGTTTGATGTCCTAAAGGTATTTCTTCTCCATCCACCATACAAGCTATATTCCATTTCTTAGATATACGATTATATTTAGGTCTTGCTATCACTATTTATCCCTCCTACTAAACTATCTTACTAAAACTCTAATACAGTTAATTTAAAGCTATCTTACATTTAAAGGTGTATTTATATCTCTTTATGTTTTTATTTAATTTAAGGCTTATCTTTGCTTAATCTAATAGCCTTCCCGTTGTCTTTTATAGTTAACTTTGTTTTTCTTGTAATAAGCCTGTTCCATCTGTTCCCCTGTAATTCCTAGATTTAATCCTAAAGCTATTATTACAAGCAGTAGGGAAGTATTCTTTATATTTGCAGATATCTCTATATAGGCATCTATAAATAACTTAGATATAGAAGCTGAACCCTCAATTGCATTCATTAAATCATAACTGTTTTGTATATGTTCAAAACTAAATTCTTCAGTATCTAGGTTGTTTTGTAGACTTAAAGCAAAGTGTAAGCAATCTGCAAATTCTTCAAGCAACTTATCCATGTTGATTTCCTTATGCTTCTTCCAGTGCTTAAATCCCTGCCATTCATTCGCCAATTCCCCTAACTCTACCAATAAAGCTAATTGCATATTTTTTAAAGGATATTCCTTTATTCCTGCATTACTAAGTATTTCATCATCTAAATTCTTCTGGTCTGCTAACATCTGTCTTATATCCAATCTATTTGTCCTCCTTGCAATCTATAATCTCTATAGTAACAACTTTTGCACTTATGTCAGAAGCTTCATCTTCTTCAAATTCAACTGTTTCTCCTTTATCGTTATTCAATGTCAAACTAAATAAATTCATATCCTCGTTATAAGCAAAGTTACAATCATTTTCTACAAGACCTTCTATATCATCTTGATCTATGCAATCTGGGTCGAATGTATTTAAGATGTCTAACCCCATACAATTTCCGCCCATTTTATAAGCTATATGTCCTTTATAATCTTCAAATTGAAATGTAACTCTTACCGTATGTGTTCTCTTTCTAAAATTATCTGTGTTATTATAATATTTCATCTATTTATCCTCACTTTCGATTTTCTTTACATTTACAAATAATATTTCAAAATCCATATATCTTTTATCTAGCCAAGCTATTATTTTCTCTCGCGCTTCTTTAGGATTGTTAGCATTTATATACAGTCTAAATTCCTTTATATCCCATACATTTTCCCAATCATCTAAACAAACTTTGCAGAATAAATATGTTTCATAGCTCTTTCTGTATATCGGCTTTGCCATATGAATTATTTTCTCTCCTAGATATGGGTTACATTGTCTTTCAATTCTATTTCTAAGCTGATATGGCTTTTCTGTAAATCTTACAACTGGTTCTATATCAATTAAGTCTTTATTCATCTATTCACCTTCTAACTTTCTTCCGCATATAGGACAGTATCTTATAGGTATATCTCCTATTACTTCTTCTTGGTAGTCATACAACCTCATAATATTTTCTTCTTCAAGAATGGTGGCACTGGAATCACCATCTTTTGTATAAATAGTTTTTCGTCTTAGACAATAATTACATCCTCGTCTTTCCTTTATAGAGCAATCATATTTACTCATTTACTCACCTTCCAATTCTTCTAATCTTTCTTCTGCTATACCTTCCACACAGTCTTTCAATTGTTCCTGCACCCATTCAACTTCATGTTCATTTTTACACTTTGCAAACATATCTCCTAAGAATATTTGAGCATCTAAACAATTAAAAGCTAATTTCCCATTTTTTCTATCTAACATTTTTATTTCTCCCTCCATTTAAAACACAAAATCACGCATATAACCGCCGATATCCCAATAACTATATACATATATGACACCTTCTAATTACTCTTTCACCGTCTGCGCTATATATAAGCCCTTTGTCTATATTTATTTTTGCTCTATGCCATACTCCATTTACTTTGTATCTACATCCTACTTTCTTGTATCCTTCCTCGAATAAGTCTAACCCAGCTGTCAGATACTGCTGTAGACTTATCAATTTTATTACCTCCTAAATAACTTTTTCTATATCTCCTAAAACAAAATCCACATATTTAAAACTTTCTGAATACCTCTCTACGCCATTTTTCCGCACTAAAACCGTTATAAAATAGTTTGTTCTATGGATTACTGTGCCTCGAATGTATCTATCCTTATTTCTACCCATATGCTCTTTTAGCCGAACCTTTTCCTTTATACGGAATCTGTTCTTTATTCCTTTTATTTCTTCTACCGATATAGGTCTGCCTCCTTGACTAGCTACATACATTTAATCCCTCCACTATTGTTTTGCCACTTAATATATCTACAAACTTAAAGCACTCTGGGTAATTTTTTCTTTGAACTACAACCTGGTAATTTGTTATGCCTATTACTTTGCCATGCTTCTTTACAGGAATAGAACGTTCCATGTTATTTCTATTGCTTGAATTACCCGGTGCCTCATGGTCTATTAATTTCAGTACATCCCCCAGCTTAAAATTCTTTTTTATTGTTTTAAGTTTCTCTGTAGCCAGTCTACCCTTAATCTCTTTAATTGTGTCCAGCCTTGGTCCATATTCTTCATTTTTTGAATCGAGTGTATAATCCGGGTTATACCACACTCCATCTAAGTTTCTGGACATTTTCCTTTTATCTGGCAATCCTAAGCTACAAGCTTTCTTGCTTACTGCAATAGCAGACATCCCTAGTATTTTCCCTATTTCAGCATTAGTTCTTAATAACCAGTACTTTTTCAGTTTAGTTATTTTCTTGTTATCCCACTTTCTGAGTCCCATATTTATTCCCTTTTCTAATACCCCAGAAGTTTACTTTCTAGGTCTTTTATTTGCTCCTTACTGTAATCTCTGCCTTTAAAGTTATTAAATTGTCCTTTACTTGTGGGTTTATTGCCATTATATTTTCCTTCTAGCACCTTGCTGAAATTTGTATCATCCTTAAATAACCATTCAAAGTCTATAACCCAATTTCTATTATTCTTTCCCTGTGTAAAATTTGAATTTTTTATGTTATTAATAGCTTGCATAATATCTTCCTGCTTAAGTTTTAAACTATTCATACGTGCTTTTATTTTGTCTTTACGTTTATTTGTTATAGATCTAATAGGGTTTATAGGGCTTGGCAAGTCATTCCATGCTGTCAAAATTTCCTGCCAAGAAACTCTATTAGTATTTTCTATATCTATTTCTTTATTATCTTTATCTCGGTCTCTTTCTTCTTCTCCTTCTATAGGACTAACATTAGTTTTACTGTTAGGTTCACAGTTAGTTTTACTGTTAGGTTCACATTTTCTTTCAGCAATAAGTTTTTGCTCATATCTTTTTCTTGCCATATATTCCCTTTGATATTCTCTTCGACTTTCAATCTGATCTAAAGTTTGATGTTTGCTCCAATTGGGTATTGTAATAACGCCCTCTATTATTTCTATCATTTTATATTGTTCAAACACTTTAAGAGCTAATCTCACAGTATTCAGTGGCCGTCTAAATATTGTTGCCAGCATTTCGTCTGTGTAGGGGATTTTGTCATTTAAGACAAATACCCCTTTATTATTATTTTTCCCTGCCAAGCATAACAGTTTAAACCAAATCACTATTATTGCATCAGCCTCAGGCAAACTTTCAATTAGCAATATTTTTTCATCATCGAATATATCTGTAACAATCTTTATCCATTTAACGTCTGCCATCCTATCACCTCATGTTTTTCTGGCAATCTCTACACAGCAAATGTCCAAATTTACTTTTGCTATATTGTGCAACATTTTCAGCTATATTAGATCCACATTTTTCGCATTTAAATTTTCTATTTGAATTATTATTTGTATTTGTTGTTTTATTTTGATTATTATTATTTTGGTTGCTGTTGTCTCTAGTTGCTCTGTTGCCATCATCATCTATTTCACTTGATATCCCTAGCAAGGAGGCTAGCTGGTATCTTTTTGCGTATGTTATACAACTTCCTAACTGTTGAGGGTCATTCTTTTGTGGCTTCATTTTTAACACATCAGTTTCTATAAATTCACCTGAACTATGGTTAAGCCTAGTTACAACACATATATATTCCCCATCTCCAAAAGCATTTTGAAATAACCACACGTTGTTTTTAGCTAAAATAGGTCTTATATATTCCAATATCCCGTCAAGAGTTATATAGCTTGACTTAAAAAATGGATTATTCGCATCCGGTGTCATGCCTTGTATTTCTTTTTCTATAGCTATCATTGCAGTAGAAATATTTTTTATTTCCTCGCTTGTCTCCAAAAATGTCACCTTCTATTCTATTGACTTAATTTGTATAGTTTCCTCCGTAGATATTAAAACCCCTGGAAGCAATTCTCCTGTTTCTGGATCTACTCCACCCTTATATTTCTTTTTAAGTTCAGCCTTGTCTATATTTTCTTTAATTTTTACAAGTGCTGCATCATTTTCCTTTAGGTAGGATAATAGTTCATCTTCATTGTTATAATTCCACTTAGCCGATTTTCTGCTGCTTATTTTGCCATATGGAGTACTAACCTTAGCTTTTGGATCTTTCTGCTTTAACCTTATATAATAGTCACTTAATAAACTTTCAAAATAGGCAATAGAATCTTTTGCACTTTTGGTTTCGCTAGTTTCCCAATCATTTATCCTTTCCCTTTCTTTATCTGCAAGAACCTTTGTATTATTTATTTTCTCCTTCAATGCTCTTATCTTCCTAAAACACCAATTTGCCTGATTTAAGTCATTTACAGTAAACCCCTGTTGTTCCTGCCCTTCTATTTCTTGCAGTTCTGCATTAATTAATCTATTTTCCATTATTCATCATCCTCACTTTTTATATTTTCTTCTGGCTTAGATTTTTCCAATATATAGCCCTCTGTTTCAACTTTCTCTTTGTCCAAAATCTCTATAGAAATTGTAATCTTAGCAGGGTAATCTTCAAACTCCTTCATCTCTGGCATTCTTTTCTGTAAAAACTCCCCCAGCCTTTCATAATCCTTTTGCCCAACTTTTTTTATATCAAGCCCATATGCCTTCCTTATTAGACAGCCATTATTGCTATATTCTAATTTCATTCCGAACCCTCCATTGATTTATTTTCCAGCTTAGTATATACTGGAACTAACGATTTTTAATTTTGCCTTTTTAACTAAAGGCTTTCTTTTTATATATTTTTTAGAAATTCTTTAAGTTCTGCATCTGTAAGCATCTCTGCATCTTTATAAATTTCTCCTGTATCTTCGTTATAAACCTGTGCTTCATTGTCCATATTCCAATGCCTGGCTTGTTCCACAGCTTCTTTTGCAGAATAGCCAGAGAAATATAATTCAACAGCCTTTTTAGTTCTCCTTTCTGTAGATTCATCCATCTTTAATCCCTCCATAACTTTTTAAATTTTTTCAGCCCTTTCTTAGTAGGTTTAACGCCTCTTTTCTTGCACTCTTCTACATATTCAATTAATATATAAATGCTCATTTAACCCTTCCTTCTTCCAAATGTCCTATAAGTGTATCTTCCCATTCTTCATATGCATGCTGTGTGTTCTCGTCATAAGGTCCAAAAGTTTTGTAATATAGGTAAAAGTTATGCCTTAAGATTGCAAGTATCTGTTCCATTTTTCCTCCTTTTAAAAGCTCTAGCATATTCAATCAAACATATATCTTCCATGTGCCTTGCGTAATAGTCTGCATCATCATAGCTGTACTTAAAAGAAGATATAATGTTTTCTACTAGTCTCTCGTGCGAATATCTTACTTGTTCTTTATCCTTTGTAAATATAACCTCTCTATCTTTAGTAACTGTAAAAGTATAATTTGTTTCCATAATAAAACCTCCTAAAAATTTTATGTATGGCTATATTTACGAAATGTAGGTTAATTATCTGCTTCTACAAATTCTCCATCTTCTAGTCTATAGTAAGTGTCAGCTTTTATATTTTTTCCATCTACATTAGCTGTCTTAACCTCTTTAATGTGCCAATTATATTCTTCGTCTTTGAACCATTCTGCAACTACTATCCAGCATCCTAAAGAACCTCTAGCTTTACTTTCTATTCCTGTGGCTATAGCAACGGATTCCTTACCTTCAACACTGGCTGCACTCCGGTATCCTGTGTTGGTTGCTGCACTCTGGTATCCTGTATTGGTTGCTGCACTCTGG
>NZ_JBGEWD010000020.1:0-50855 GCF_041205085.1 Clostridium moutaii | reverse complement strand
TAGACAGCTTTTATAGTATATCATCTGTTTTCCTCTTTGTCAACATGTTTTTAATCTTATTTTTTAAGATTTAAAGCTTGTTGATTTGAGTTAGTGTTGCTAACTCCTTGAAGACAACAAAATTTATTATATCACAGATTTAGCTTCTATAATATATATGTACTTTCAAATTATAGGTTTATTTTTCATTTTCTCATATATTCTATCCATTCTTAACTTTTTCATATGTGGACACGCAAGGATATGTTTGTTTAAATAGAAGTAATTTTATAGAAAGTTATATGATCTCTCCATTTTCCATTTATAAACAAGTATTTTTCATTCACTCCAAGTTCTTTAAATCCACAACTTTTAAGCACCCTTTGAGATCTTATATTATCTACCAAAGTAGAAGCTTCCACTCTATGCAGCTTTAGTTCATTAAAAGCATACTCTAAAACTAACTTCAATGCTTCTTTCATGTAGCCTTTACCCTGCTCATCTTCATCTATAGAATATCCTATAAATGCACTTTTAAATACCCCTATTATTATATTTGAAATTTGTATCTTGCCTATAAATTTCTTATTTTTATATATACCAAAATTAGCATTTCTACCACTTAAAAATTGTTTATAACTTTCGTTCAAATTTCTTTTTTGTATTTCCAATGTATAAAAACTCTTCTCCCGATCTGGTTCAAATTCACTTAAGTGAACCAGATTTTTTATGTAGTAATTCAATATATCCACTGCATTTTCCGGAGTCAATATAGAAAGTGTTATATTATCGCCCTTTATGTGTAATCCCCTATTTATATTTTTAATTTTATCAAAGTCCAAACCAAACAATATTTCATTTTTGTATTCAGAATCAACTTTTATACTCCTTGATATTATACCTTCAAGTTCAAAACCCAAATCAGTGAATGCTGATATATTTATATCCTCATGTGCTATTACATTTATTTTATTTAAATTAATTTTTTTAAGAAGTATTTGTACAAAATTTTCAAGGGTATTTTTAAGTAATCTATAACTGCACTCTCCCCATTTATAAAATTTTATTCTAAGTATACTATATTTATTTATCTTGGAAAGCTCAATCATAAATATCCTTCCTATAGTAATACCTAAATTATCTCTTATTATATATTCACTATTGCTGCCTTTAACTAAATCAATGGATACAAGTTGTTCCTTCAGCATTCCTATCGCTCCCAATTGTACATTATAACAATACAAAATACCTAAAATTCAAGCTTTTTCAATGGAATATAATCACGTTAAATTTATTATCCAAAAAGTTAAGTTTAAGTATAATTTCAAGTATATTATACCATAAAATCAAGGATAAAATATTCCCCCTGGAACACAAAACCCCCGTGAAAACCACGAGGATCCTATTGTCATAAAATCTTTAAAATTACTATTTACCTTAACTTATGAATAAATAATCCACTTCTTAATTTTGGTTCAAACCAGGTAGATTTAGGAGGCATTACCTTTCCAGCATCTGCAATATTCATTAGTTCTTCTAGCGTAGTAGGATACATAGAAAAAGCAACTCCCATATCTTCTTTTTCTACTCTCTTCTCTAATTCCCCAAGTCCTCTTATTCCACCCACAAAGCTAATCCTGTCATTTGTACGAGGATCATCTATTCCCAAAATAGGAGCTAATAAATTATTTTGAAGAATAGATACATCTAATTTATCAACAGGATCATCAGAATTATACGTACCCTTCTTTGCAGCAAGTTTATACCATTTTCCATTTAAATACATGCCGTAGGTACCCTTATAAGATGGCTTATATGCCCCTTCCCCTTCATATACATCTACATTAAATTTTTCTGAAACTTTAACTATATATTCCTCAACTGAAAGGCCATTTAAATCTTTAACAACTCTGTTGTAATCTATAATGTTCAAATCCGAATGTGGGAAAAGTACAGATAGAAAGAAATTAAACTCCTCATATCCAGAATAATTTGGATTTTCTTTTCTTCTTTTAATACCTACTTTTACAGCGGAAGCCGCTCTATGATGTCCATCTGCTATATAAAGGCTGTCTATATTTTTAAACAAATCGCAGATATTCTTTATTGTTTCATCACCGTCTATAACCCATACCTCATGTCTGACTCCATCAGCAGCAGTAAAATCATAAACAGGTTCTTTCTCGGTCCACATATTTATTATATTATTAATTTTTTCATTATATTTATAAGTTAAAAAAATTGGTCCTGTGTTTGCATCACAAATATCTACATGATTTATTCGATCTTGCTCTTTATCTTTCCTTGTATATTCATGCTTTTTTATTTTGTTTTTAATATAATCATCTATAGAAGTACATCCAACTATGCCTGTTTGGCTTTTTCCATTCCTTGTTAATCTATAAATATAAAAATTGTTCTTTTGGTCTTGCACCAATATATTGTTATCAATCATTTTATTTAGATTCTCATTTGCCTTTTCATATACTTTTTTATCATAAGGATTTATATTCTTATCCAAATCAATTTCAGCTTTGTCCACATGCAAGAAAGAATAAACATTATTTTTAGCTATTTCCCTTGCCTCTTCACTGCTCATAACATCATATGGAAGTTCAGCCACTTTACTAGCTATATCTTTTCTAGGTCGTATTGCCTTAAAAGCTTTTAAGACTGCCATTTTATCCCTCCTTATACATTAATTAAATTTTTATCTAAACAATATTTATCAATTATATTCACTATTTCCATGCCTATTCTTTTTTGAGCTTCAACAGTTGATCCTCCTATATGAGGTGTTACTGAGACCCTGTCATTATTTACAAGTTCCCTGCAAGGTTCTGGTTCATTCTCAAACACATCTATTCCTACCCCTGCTACTTTTCCCCCATTTAATCCATCAATCAATGCTTTTTCGTCTATTACACCGCCTCTTGCACAATTTATTATATAAACTCCATCTCTCATCATATCGAGTTCTTTTTCACCTATTACAGCACCCTGTTTTTTATCAAAGGGAATATGAAGTGATATATAATCTGCTTTCATCAATAGTGCCTGGAACTCACAAAACTCATAATTGTTATATCCTTTTGCCATACCAAGTTTATCATAATATATTATATTCATTCCCATGGCATAAGCTCTTTTTGCAACTTCTTTTGCAATTCTTCCGAAACCTATAAGCCCTAATGTCTTACCATATAATTCTACCCCTTTATATTTCTTTTTCTCCCATTTCCCATTTCTCATGGTTACATTAGATATATTCACATATCTTGATATTGCAAACATATGAGCCAATGTCAACTCTGCAACTGAAATAGTGCTGGCATTAGGAGTGTTTTTAACCATTATTCCATTTTGAGCTGCATAATCTACATCTATATTATCTACTCCGACTCCACCTCTTATTATAAGTTTTAATTTTCCGTTTTTAGCTGCATCTATAAGTGGTTTCCTAATTTTAGTGGCCGATCTTACTATTATAATATCAAATTCTTTTATTTTCTGTTTTAATTCTTCATCCTCAAAATGTTTATCTAAGACATCATATCCTTTTGCTATAAGCTTATCAAAGGCATCTTTTTCCATTCCATCACTAACTAATATTCTCATGAGTATCAAATCCTCCCCATTTATAATTTTAATATATAATTAATAGTATCTAAAAGTTCTTTTATATCAGAAAGATTAAGATCAGCCATATGAGCTATTCTAAAAGCTTTTCCCTTTAACTTTCCATAACCATTGGATATTTGAAATCCTCTCTCACCCAAATCCTTGTTTAATTGACCTACATTTATATCTCTGGTATTTTTTATATTAGTAAGAGTATTTGAAAGATATCTTTCATCCGCAAACAGTTCAAAATATTCTCTAGCCCAATTTCTGACATATTCAGCCATTTCCAAATGCCTTTTATATCTATTTTCAAGCCCTTCTTCCAATATTCTATCCAGCTGATAATCCATAGCAAACATATGTGAAATGGATGGTGTTGAAGGATATTGATAATCTTTCTTTTGGATATAATTATAAAGAGAAAGTAAATCTAAATAATATCCTCTAAACTTTACTTTTTTGGCTCTTTCCACTGCTTTTTGTGAAAAAGAACATATTGCCATTCCCGGAGGAAGTCCTAAAGCTTTTTGGCTAGATGTTAAACATATATCTACGCCAAGTTTATCTACTTCTATCTTGACACCTGCCATAGAACTAACTGTATCCAAGCACCATACGATTTCAGGATATTTTTTCATTACTTCTGCTATATCCTCCACTGGATTCATAACCCCTGTAGAAGTTTCATTATGAGTCACACAAAGCGAATCGTACTTACCTGTAGCTAAAACTTTATCAATTTTGTCTACATCTACGGCTTTTCCCCAGTCTTCTTCAAATAAATCTGCTGGTACATTATTGCATTCTGCAATTTGATGCCATCTTTTTCCAAATGCACCTATTGAAAAAATTGCCGCTCTTTTTGCCGTACTGCATCTTATAGCACCTTCCAACAATCCTGTTCCCGAAGATGTTGAAAGCAAAATTTCTTCTTTTGTATAAAATACCTTCCTCATTTTATCGCTAATATCTCTTTGAAGTTTTGAAGCATCTTTACTTCTATGTCCTATCATTGGTGTTGCCATCTTTTCTAATACATCTTTTTTCACTTCCACTGGACCTGGAATAAATAATTTTTTATGCATATCTCTACCTCCAATAAATTTATGTTTAATAGTTCACAGTTATACATTGCTAAAGTGATAGTCATAAAATAAAAGTCAATCCAATCCCCTTAGGGACGATTGACTCGCGTTGCCACCCTTATTAATTATACAAAAGTATAATCCTCTCATTCAATTTAACGGTTTTCCGTATTATTCATCATAATAATTCTCCAAGATGGATTCACAAAAGTATCGATATCAGTTCACACCAACCACTGATTCTCTTTTATCTAACTTATGCTACTCTTCTTTTCATTAAATAATATTAAATTTTAAACTACAGCTATAGAAATTAAAATTAATGCTTTTGTACAAAATTATAAAATAAAAGAGCCAATCCAATCCCTACAGGGACGATTGGCTCGCGTTACCACCCTTATTGATTATACAAAAGTATAATCCTCTCATTTGATCTAACGGTTTTTTCCGTATTATTCATCATAATAATCCTCTGAGGTGGATTCACAAAAGCATCGGTATCAGTTCACACCAACCACTGATTCTCTTTTACCTAACTTATGTTACTCTTCTCTTCATAAGATGATATTAAATTAATTTATTTAGGATTTGTTAACTATTATATGATTTAACTTTGTATATGTCAATACTTATTTCAAATATTTATATTATTTATTTTATAGTATAAATAGAAGTCTAATCTGCATATGTCAGAATAAACTTAATATTTCTAACTGTGCAAATAAAATAGCTGAATTTAAATCAGCATTGATCTGAACTTGCCAACACCTTATCATAAAGATCCTTTACACATTTACCATCTTGTAAATTTCTACAATTAACACAGCTCTTATAATAAGCCTCTCCAGTACTGGACTGAAATCCAAAATCATCTGGCTCGTACCCAGGGCACAAACCTCCAACATGTCTCATTTCCTGATTACTTGACATTAAGATTACTCCTTCCATTATTAAATTTAATTCATATTTATTATTCCCTCAATTTCATCAAATAACTTTTTATTGCATTGCTCATTTACAAAATTCACACAATTGCTGCAGCTATTTGAAAGGTAACTGGCCTTTAATCCAACTGTATAATTTTTAGATTCATACTCTTTACAATTTTCTGCAACAATCATCTTATCTTGGATCGAAATCATAAAACTCACTCCTGAAAAATATTGTATTTTTAGTATTTCCAAAATTAAAAATTTAATTCTAAAAAAGCCTCCAAAATTAAAAATCATTGGAAGCTTTCAACACAATATGAAATTTTACCTATTTAAGTCAAGTACTCTTATTATATCTTTTTGAGTTTGCTCTATTTTTTTTCCTTTATACCTCACCGCATTTATGGGACATATATATATACATTTTAAGCATAAAATACACTTACTATGAAAAATTGCACGTCCTTCTTCAAATGTTATATTGCCTTGAGGACAATTTCTCAAACATAATCCACATTTACCACATTCTTTTGTAGAAGATATGTTCTTGGATAATTTAGGAATTCTACTTTTAAATATATTATAGATCATTTTATTAAATTGAATTCTAATAAATGAAGCCGTTTCTATAACAGGTTCTTCATTTATAAAATTTTTTACTACATCTTTCACTTTTTTATTTGCTTTTAATAATAACTCTTTTATTTCATTCTTATCAGGTTTCTTCCCTACAAAAAAATAATAATTATTCGGCATTTTTATGCTGATTTGTATTAATGGCAGATATCCTTTTTTCCTCAGACACTTTGCCATAAAGCAAGGAGCTGAAGACGAGGATGCCGCCTGTGTAGAATACACTATTATTTTTACCTTTTTTTTTGAATCATCAAATTTATTTAAAAAATCAGTTACAATTTTAGGTGGGAATTCAGCATAAACTGGTGATCCTATAATAAAAAAATCATATTTTTTTAATTTATTATCCTCTACAGATTCTATATTTACTAAATCTATATTTATATTATCCAGTGCAAAATTTTCCTTAAATCTATCTGCTACCCATTTAGTATTTCCTGTACCACTAAAATAATACAAAGCACCCTTCATAATAATAGTATTTTCATTTCCCCTAAATATGTGAAAAATGGAAACAGTTACTCCTCTCTAAATTATAATTCAATTTTTCAATTGAATATTTAATCTTGTTTTTCCTGAGCATATTTTTTTCTGTTTTCAAACATAATTTTACTTAAAATTTCAGCTGGTGTAGGTGGAGTAAATGCTATTGCATTAGCCCCTGCTAGTATAGTATCCCTTATACTAGATTCTGTAGGCCCTCCTGTAGCTATTATAGGGAAACTAGGATATTCATCTCTAACTTTTTTTACTATATTAGTAGTTTCTTTAGAACCAGATACATTTATTATAGTAGCTCCTGATTCTACCCTGTCTTTTATATTTTCATACTCAGATACTATAGTTACTATTATAGGTATATCTATAGTATCTCTTATCTGTCGTATAACTTCATTTGGAATGGTACTATTTACTACAACTCCCATAGCTCCTTTAAATTCAGCATCTAAAGCTAAATTTACAACTCTTCTTCCAGTTGTAAGCCTTCCACCAACTCCACAAAATACTGGTATATCCGCAGATAAAAGAATTGCTTGTGTTATGAGAGGCTGCGGTGTAAATGGATACACTGCAATAATGGCGTCTGCATTGGTATTTTTTATAACTGCTACATCTGTAGTAAACAACAGGGACTTCAACCTTTTACCAAATATTCTTATCCCACTTGCTTCTCTAATAACTTCAGGTACTCTAATCATATGTCTTTTGGGAATTCCCTTTATTTCCGGTATATGTTTAGCCATTTTTTTCCTCCTTTTTTAAATCAAATGCAATCACTTTTTGAAATTAAATTCTATATCTAAACGTCTCTACTGCAACTGTTATTATCACATCTATAGGCCTTTTCTCCACTATAATTTATCTCTTTTAAAACCTTCCTAACTATTCTTTTACCAACTTCATCTTCACTCATTTCACATAAAGCATCATCTATATGACTCCAATTTACCCATTCTACCTCAGAAGATTTTTTTATATCTCCTCCATCATAATTTGCCATGAATGTGAGCATTATTATTTCCTTTTTATTACTATTGACATATTCACTTCCCAAGTATTTTAAGTCCCTTACTTTAAGACCTGACTCTTCAAGTACTTCTCTATGTACAGTTTCTTCCACAGTTTCACCATTTGTCACATATCCTGATAAAAGCACTTTAGAGTTTTCAAATATATAACTCTGTTTTAATAATAATATCTGATCTTTCTTTACTACTGCAACTATTACACAAGGTCTAGGGGTATCAAAGTACATTATATCATCTTTAGGACAATATGGTACCCCTCCTTCATCCCAACTATATTTCTCCTCTAATTTTCCTCCACATATAGGACAATATTTAAACTTCATACACATACTGCTAATAAAGCAGTCACACCCCCTTAACTTTCACCAAATAAATTTTATACCATGGCTATTCATTGCTACCACCCACAACTTTTCAATATGTAGATGATAAGCTAGACACTGCTACACCCTGGATAAGTTCTTCTAATGTTCAGATACGAAAAGCATTCCTTATGGACAAATTTCACCTGAACCTAAGAATGAATCATTTGATACCGCTAATAAACATCCATACCTATATTATAAAACTTATAAATATATTATAAAATACATATAATAAAACATGTACTAGATTTTTTATACCATAGCTATGATTGCCACCACCAAAAGCTTTTGAAAAGCTGAACTTAAGCAATGGTAGCCCCTGGATAAATTCTCCTAAGATTCAGATACGAAAAGCATTCCTTATGGACGAATTCCACTTGAACCTAAGAATTACTTGATAATTGTACTCTCACTTCATCTCTTAAAGTTATAAAATGCTCACCTACATCACAATCATAGGCAAAAATCTTTACATTATTTTGTTTTGCATATCTAAGATCTTCTCCAAATTTTTCGTCCATTTCATCATAAGGTCTAAAATATCTTACACCTCTCATTTGAATTAAAAATAAAACTGCCGCATCTAAACCTAGCTTTTTCACTCTCACTAACTCTAGTAAATGTTTTCTTCCCCTTTCTGTAGGAGCATCTGGAAACATAGTTATTCCATCTTTCTCCAGAGTAACTCCTTTCACTTCAAGGTAACATCTCTTATCTTCCTTATCCCCTAACTTAAAGTCAAATCTACTGTTTCCAAATGTCTTTTCTCTTTCTATTTTAATGTACCTTTTAAAATAATCTATTTTGTTTTGTTTTAGAGCTTCATCTACAACTTTATTGGGGATTTGTGAGTCTATATTAATTAACCTATTTCCCTTATAGCCTGCTATTAAATCATATTTTGTTTTCCTCGTGGGATTATTTTCTTCTCTTAAAATTACTGTAGTACCAGGTAAAAGTATTTCTTTACATCTTCCCGTATTGGGAACATGAACCATTGTTTTTGAATTATTTATATATACATAAGCTTGAAATCTATTAGGTCTGCTAACAAATTTAGCTTTTACTATATTTTTATCAAATATCAATATATCATCTCCGGTAAAACTAAATTTATACGATGGTTACCATTGCTAACACCCCCCAACTTTTTCAAAGTTGAGGATGATAAGCACTGCTAAGTCCCTGGATAAGTTCCTCTAAAGTGCGGTGAAAAAATCATTCCCTATAGGTGAATTCCATCACACCTAAGAATCATTTGATAGTTTCCTTTAAATAATAACAGATTGCTAACCAAAATATACAAGTTATTCTTGTTACATTTTTGTAAACTTATAAATTGTTTATCCGAAGAACCTATAAAAGGCAAAAGTATAAAATTAGTACCTATAGAATAAACTTTTAAAGAAATAATTTAAATATTATAAGAAATATCACTCCGGGTATTCCAAAAAAGCCAGCAATAAGCGAAGTGATAGCATTAATACCTATACTAAATCCAAAGTATTTTCCTATTAAATTTACTACAATTAAGAGAATCACACCCAGCACAGCATTTATAACAAGTTTGAATAATATTTTTAAAGGCCACGAAAATACCTTTACCAATATATATAATCCCACTATAGCAATTAAAAAATATCCTATATATTCAAACATCATGCTTATTCCCCCTATAATTTAAGTTCTAGATTACATATCAATACTATTTAATTTATATTCTAACAATAAAAAAATATTAATACAAAGAATAAGCTTAAAAATTTTATTTCTTAAGACGACTTTTTATTTTCATCAAAATTTGGAAATACGTTTTTATAATCTACTTTTAATCCGTTTTTCTTAACTTCATTCAAAAGATACATGTACTTTGATTTTGCTGCCTCTTCCATATATATTGCGTAATCTACCAAATGAGGATCTTTTACAGAATCAAAATATATCCTACATCTTTCTAACTCTTCTCTAGCTTTTTCTATATCATTCAATAATCTTTTCTGCCTCAATGTATATTTGGAATTCTTCATAATCAAATATTTAACTATATTATACTTATTCATAAAATATATACCCTCCTAATTTTACACATTATTTTAATAATTGACACAAATTAAGAGTAATATACACAAGCCTCTAACCAGCTAAATATGGTTATATTTCTATTCTGCCTTCCAATGCTTTTGACAAAGTAATTTCATCTGCATATTCTAAATTACCACCCACTGGAATACCATGGGCTATCCTAGTTACTTTTACTCCAAGATGTTTCAATATTTTAGATATATACATGGCAGTAGCTTCTCCCTCTACATTAGGATTAGTAGCAACTATAACTTCTTTTACATCTCCATTTATTCTTCTTATAAGCTCCTTCAGCTTTATATCCTCAGGTCCTCTTCCTGCCATAGGAGATATATTGCCATGTAGAACATGATAGACTCCATTATATTCTTTTATTCTTTCCATAGCCATTATATCCTTAGGTTCTTCAACTACACATATAGTGCTTTTATCTCTATTGGGATTTGAACATATAGCACAGGGATCCGACTCCGTAAAATTTCCACAAACAGAACAATATCTTATGGTGCCTCTTGCCTTGATTAAAGCCTGAGCAAATTCCCTTACCTCATTTTCAGGCAGGTTTAATACATGAATTGTAAGTCTTTGTGCTGTCTTATAGCCTATTCCTGGCAATTTAGCAAATTCCTCTATTAGTTTTTCAATAGAAACAGGATAAAAATCCATAACATCACCTCAATTTAAAACCCCATCTTATAGATGGGGCTTGTAATCTTAAAACATTCCTGGAATATTAAGTCCACCAGTTAATTTTTTCATTTCAGAAGCAGTCTCATCCTCTGCATTTTTTAATGCCTCATTACATGCAGTTAAAATTAAGTCTTGAAGCATTTCCACGTCCTCGGGATCAACGACCTCTGGTTTAATCTGTATATTGACTATCTGCTTTTTGCCATTTACTATTACAGTTACTGCTCCGCCGCCAACAGTAGCACTAAATTCTTTATCTTCAAGCTCTGATTGCATATCTGCCATCTGTTTTTGAAATTTTTGAGCTTGTTTCATTAAATTATTCATATTTCCCCCGCCACCAAAGTTAGGGAATCCACCTTTTGCCATAATATATTTCCTCCTCAATCAAATTAACTAATATAATTTTAATTATACCATATTTTTATGGAATTCCATATGGGCAAAACCCCACCAGAACCCAAGAATCACTCGATATCCTACTCATCAAGTATTTCTACCATATCTTCACCGAAAGTATCCTTTAACAATTGCTCCTTAGATTGAGAGGTATGATCAACTTCATCTTCTATAATATATTTAATAGTAACTTTTTCCTTCAATATATCCGAAAAAACTTGCTCAACTATCTTTCTATTTTCATCTCTTTCTAACCTCTGTTTATGAAAGGAATAATCTTTTCCATATTCTATAGTTATTATTCCTCTTTCACATTTTACTGCCTTTCCTGTAGTAAGTGCTGCAAATAATACCATCTGGTGCTTGCTTTTAAATGATTCAAGGATATCTTTCCAACTTTTTTTTACCATATCCAAGTTAATTTTTGAATATATGTTCTCTTCCTTTATGGGTTTTAAATCTTCTAATGAATCCTGTTTTGATTTATTAGAATTATTATCTTTTAAATTATTTCCTGCTTTTTCTGATATATTCATCTTTACCTGGGGCACTTTAGGAACTATTCTTTCACAAGATACCTTAATTTCACCCTGCTTAAATGCCTGCTCCAATCTATTTAATCTGGCAAGAATTACTTCTTTAGATGTATCATATTCTATTTTACACATTTTTATTACTGCGAGCTCTAGATAAATCCTACTCTGTTTAACCCATTTAGATTGCTCCTGTGCATCTTGAAGTATTCTTATATTTCTCATTATTTCTTCTACACGTATTTTCTGAGCCTGTTCTTTTACAAGATTTATATTCTCTTCCGACATATCCAATACATCTTCAGGGCTATTAGAAACCTTTACCATTAAAAGATCTCTCAAATGAATTATCATATCCTTAATAAAATTATATATATCTTTTCCGCTTAAAACTATATCATCAATTATCCTCATGGATGACTCTACATTTTTTTCTATTATACTATTTGTAAGTCGAAACAAATTCTCATTTGTAACTAACCCCAGCATGTCAACTACATTGCTATATTGAACCTTCCCATCTCCCATGGATATCGCTTGATCCAATATACTAAGGGCATCCCTCATTGCACCATCACACATCCTGGATATTAAATTTAAGCTTCTATCATCAGCAAAAATCCCCTGTTTATCCACTATACATCTAAGCCTAGTAAATACATCTGAACTTTTTATTCTTCTAAAATCAAATTCTTGGCATCTGGAAAGTATAGTAACCGGAAGCTTTTGAGGATCAGTAGTAGCAAGTATAAATATTACATTTAAGGGAGGCTCCTCTAAAGTTTTTAAAAATGCATTTACTGCTTCCTGTGTAAGCATGTGCACTTCATCCATAATATAAACTTTGTATTTTCCTTCCTGAGGAGGATATTTTACATTTTCTATTACATCTTTTATATCTTCCAGACGTCGTTTAGAAGCTGCATCCATTTCTATTACATCCATAGAAATTCCTTCATTTATTTTTTTACACATTTCACATTGATTACAAGGTTCTCCATTTTTTAAATCCAGGCAATTTACTGCTTTAGCTAATATCTTGGCCATTGAAGTTTTTCCTGTACCTCTTGTTCCCGAAAATAAATATGCATGTGCTACTCTATGGTTTAATATTTGATTTTTAAGTGTAACTGTTATATGATCCTGACCTACTACATCTGAAAAAGTCTTAGGCCTCCATTCTCTATATAGCGCAGTATAAGCCATGTCATCACCTTCTTTTATATATATTATAACCTTTTGTATAACAAAAAAGATACCATATGGTATCTTTTAATTCAATTTAATATTAAAGTCGTGCACCTAGCTTTGTCTGATAAACTATAAGCGTTACCCATATAGTTAACTCAAACTAGATTTATCCACGGCACACGAAAATATTCACTTACCGCTGCTTCCTTCCGGATCTGACGGGGTTCATGAGTTTCCGTTGCGTGGGATCAAGTTCTCAACGCCACTTTTATGGGCCAGGCCTCACATTTTACAGCCTAATCTAGGAATTCAACCCTGCTATAGCGGATTGCAGGCTACAGGGCACCGCTAACTCCCCATCTAGCACGACAAAGTTTAAATGGCGGAGAGAGGGGGATTCGAACCCCCGGTAGAGTTTCCCCTACACACGCTTTCCAGGCGTGCTCCTTCAACCACTCGGACATCTCTCCATAGGTTTACTCATGAAAATAAATTCATATTCAGTTTATAGCTTAAACGCTATCAGAACAAGCAATATTATACTATTAAAATTATAAAACTTCAATAGTTTTATGAAATTTTTTATTGTAAAAAAATAATTGTTGCTGCAATGTCTTTTTATGACAAAACATTTAGATAGTTTTTTCAAACTCACTAAAGTTATCTTTCAATATCATAAATTAAAAGATGCTTGTCCTTTTTATATTTATAATTGGAATCCTTTTCTTTATTTGATATTCTACTTTTTTCATCTTTATCTAAATCCATTTCCCTAAAAGTTTCATCAATATATGCTGTTGATATATCAGTGTAATTTCCTTTAGGCCTACCGCCAATATATATTGTTGGATTTCCTGAGCTACTTAGCATGTCATTTCTCCTTTTTTATATTTTTAATTTAAGCACTTATTCTATCCCAATGTTTTTATAATAACACTTTATGTGACACTTTGACAATATTTTTATCTCATTTTCTACATTATTTTTAAATAATAGTTTTGCACACCTTGTACTCTGCTTTTCTCTGAAAGATTAGCTCCCTTGCCTCCAGCTTCGGGCAGTGAATCTTTATTAAGTTCGCTTAAGTTTTTTGTGTATTTTGTATCTAATGTCAGACACATAAATTGACCTCCTTGTATTTTTCTATCTCATTTTAGGAAAGAAAATCAAACGGAGGCTAAATAAAAGTTAAGTTTAAGTAAAATCTCAAAATACTATTATAGAAAAAACAAAGCCGCATGATGCGGCCGCCTTTCAATGAATTATATGATACGCTGTTTAAAACGGGCCTGTCAGTTCCCAATGTCAATAACTGAAAAATGGCGGCCGTCCCGCAGTGCTTCTTGAATGCTGTCCTCCAGAGCCGGGATGACTTCCTTATATGTTTCCACCAGGCCATCCAAGCCCACGGGGAACACTTTGGAACACATTCCTTGTTGCCGATGCGGCGGGCAAACTCTTGGGCGATATAGCTTCGTGTGTTATCCATTTTTGTGATCGCGCTCCTTTCCGAAAATGATTTGACCCCCGCCTGTGCGTAAGGTCTAGTAAGCCGATACTTTTTCACTTTGTCAACAGCCATTTTGTCTCATTCCTTAATAGAACACATCTCGAAACAGCAAAGCGAAAAATCAAAAACGAATACTATGAGGAGCGAAGTCGGCTCGTGGCTCAACTATCCAATTTCGCTCCACATAGCCGTTGCGTTCATATAAGCTCCCACCATTTTTTTATTGCTTCAATGAGCCTGCCTTGAATTTCCGCTTTAAACAGGTGCCCACAAGTCTTGGGCATCTTATTGTCAGCATGTAGACGCTCTACACGATAGAATTCCACTTTTATTTTCTCTTGAGCATGGTTAGTACTTCCTCGATGGTTTTGCATGTATCATAATCGCCCTTAAAAGTGTTTCCCCGATTGTAATGGATACCGCGCCG
Organism: Clostridium moutaii; assembly: GCF_041205085.1. NCBI lineage: Bacteria > Bacillati > Bacillota > Clostridia > Eubacteriales > Clostridiaceae > Clostridium > Clostridium moutaii. Next base: position 35,873 of record NZ_JBGEWD010000020.1, on the reverse strand, counting down.
TACATTGCGAAGCAGGTAACCAGCTAAGGCTTCGATCCCTTCCTCTTTGGCACATTGCAAAAACCCTTGAAACCGCACGATGCGATGCTTTCGGCGATTTCCTTCACGGTTTTATCTAAAAAAAACTCCTCTTCTTTATATATCTCCATTGCAAATACTCCTTTTTATTATTTATTGGGCAAAAGTGACAGTGTGGCTTCCGCCATTTCGCGTCCGTTTACCAAGAGAACAATCCGGTGGTCACCCGGATAATGACGTCGCGTGGTGATTTCCGACCAGTTGTGCCTTCTCGTTCCGGTTAGATGCGCGCCGCCAGGTACGGTTTTATCGGATAGCAGAAAGGATTTTCGGAATGTCTTCCCTCTGCCTTAACAAAATAGATTCCGTATTCAACGCGGATATGCACCGGTTCGCCATCGCGCACAGCAACTTCATATTGAATTTCGTTTCTTCCGCCAATTAGCACCTCCGGAGGCTGAAGCGATAATGATGCGGAAACAACAAGCGGGTTTTCATCCTGCGGGTCTACATAACCGAACAGTTCCATTACTCCGGGATCTGCTTTCCGTATTAGCGTGCGGCAACCCTACCAGATGATCCAGTCCGTATCGGGGCTTTTCCCTTTCCATCGGCGGGCGACAGCGAGTACCGCATCCGGATTGTCCTTTGAAATGTCGTTCAGATTGTTTGCAACGCTCTTGCGGACATAAAGTGAAGGATCCGCTTTGAGATGCTCCAGCACGGCAAGCACCGGTGCTGGGTCCGTTTTAAACATCGGCAAAGCCTCTCCCCACGGCAGTCGGGGCCGGCAGCATAGTACCGAGAGTCGTGGAGATTCGCCGGGTCCGGGCTTTCAGCGGAAGTGCGTCCCAGGTTTCATCCATCACGGAAGCAATAAACTCAGGTGTTTTGAACGCGCTGTACGCGGATTGCACCTTTCTTTCGAAGCTCATCAGTAGATCCCTGCTGTAAACATCTTTTAATAATTCCACCAATTTATCGCCCCTTTTCCTACGATTTACTTGGCTTTTCAGAACTCTTTGGTGGCTTTATAGTTATAGAGCTGAGCTTACAGGTAATATCCAATAATTCTATATGCTTGTATACTTCGTTCACATGATTGTAAATTGCATCATAATCGGCCTCTCCAGCTTTTAATCCATCCATGATTTCCGAAACGGTTTTTGCATATTTTTCCTTATACTTTACATTCAGCTCGGTCCAATTGATCCCTTTAAAATACCCGACGATAAAACGATCCAATGTTAGCTTGCCTTGTAACATCATTACTGATATCATTGGGTACCCAGCGTGACCGCCACAATAGGAAGCATTATCATTTGAAGTGTATATACCACCCTTCCAGGTGACGATATATTCTTTCGTGCGATTTGAAGATTCTACTTTGGCAGAATCTTTATCCATTACCACCCGATTGTCCGAGATAGCACTATAGGCCTCATATATTTTTTCTATGGGTGGCATTTTATTCATAAGTCATGACTCTATATCCCATTCAAAGTGGTCTGATTATATATCAATTTTATCAGATATAACCTGACAGCTGTACGGCATGTTATATTATCTTTTCCTAGATTTTCTACGATTTATTTCATAAAGTTCTGATAACCAGACATACTGTTGTCATATTTACGTGCTATACTATATTTTAATGAGGTGGTTTTCATGCGAATCAGCAGGCTATTCGAGATTGTTTATATACTACTGGACAAAAAAATAGCAACCGCTCGTGAGTTGGCGGATCATTTTGAAGTTTCAGTCAGAACAATCTATCGTGATATTGATGTTCTAAGCAATGCTGGCGTTCCGGTTTATGCCAACCAAGGCAAGGGTGGCGGTATCACTCTGCTTGACGATTTCGTATTAAATAAATCTGTTCTCTCCGAACAGGAACAGAACGACATATTAGTCGCATTGCAGAACCTTTCAGCGACGCGCTATCCCAACATAGACTTTGTGCTGTCACGGTTAAGTAGCCTTTTCAAAAAGAAAGACAGTAACTGGATCGAGATTGATTTCTCCCCTTGGGGGAGTGACGAGAAGCACAAAGAGAAATTCAACCTGCTCAAAATGGCCCTCGTTAATAATCACATCATCACATTCGATTATTTCAATACATCCGGCATCAAAAGCTCCCGGCGGGCAGAACCGGCAAAGCTGATTTTTAAAGACCGAGCGTGGTATCTGATCGCGTTTTGTTACGAAAGGAAAGCATATAGGACATTCAGAATCACCCGCATGTCCAATGTTCAAGTTACCGACGATATTTTTGATAAAAGGTCGCCTGAGGAACTTTCATCTGACACAGATAAAGAGCCATTCCACGACTCAATTAACCTACAATTAAAAGTATCCTCCACAGGGGCATACAGAGTTTATGATGACTTCTATGAAGAAGACGTTAGAAGAAATGATGACGGTTCTTTTACAATTACCACTTCCCTTCCGGGCGGCGACTGGATTTATAACTATCTGCTTTCTTTTGGGCCAATCCTTGAGGGAATAAAGCCGCAGAGTCTTTGTAATGAACTCAAGGACAAGATGCAAATGATGATGCAAAATTTGAGCCGAGAAATGGACAGCCAATAGGGAGGCAGACATGTCAGATCGAATCATACTTCATGCCGATTTAAACGCTTTTTACGCCAGTGTGGAATGTTTACTGCGTCCCGAACTCAAAGAGGTGCCGATGGCTGTCGTGGCGGGCCTTGAGGAAAACCGGCATGGCGTCATACTTGCCAAAAATGAAGCCACAAAAAAATATGGGGTGAAAACCGCCGAGCTTATCTCGCAGGCAAAAAGAAAATGTCCCGGCCTTCAAACGGTTTTGCCGCATCATGATCTATATTGGGAGTATTCCAGACAAGTAAAGGCAGTATATGTACGTTTTACGAATCAGGTTGAAAGTTTCAGCATCGACGAATGCTGGATGGATGTGACAGATATCCCTTCAATCCAGGGAAATGAAGAAAGATTCGCGGATGCGCTGAGAGATGCTGTCCGATTTGAAACCGGGCTTACAATATCGGTAGGCGTATCGTGGAATAAAGTTTTCGCAAAGCTCGGTTCCGACTTGAAAAAGCCGGATGCGACAACGATGATAACCCGAGATAATTTCAAAGGCAAGGTATGGCCGCTTCCGGCCTCAGACCTTCTTCTTGTGGGCCAGTAATACATTGAACCAGAATGGCGTACATACAATCGGCGATATAGCGGCTGCCGATCCGGAATTCCTGCAGCGCGTTTTAGGCAATCTCGGGATGAAACTGTGGACATACGCAAACGGGCTGGATACCTCACCGGTTGCCCTGGTGACCGATAAAGAAGAGTACAGAACACTGGGACGCAGCATTACGACCCCCATAGATGTTGCAAGCGAAGAGGAAGCAAAAGAATATATTTTTCTTCTTTCAGAAGATGTCGCTCAGGGCCTTCAGGATAACAATCTCAAGTGCAGAACCGTGCAGATAACTCTGAAGGACACCGAATTTCATACGATCAATCGTCAGGGGAAATTGAATATGCCCACAAATAAAACGGCTGTAATAACTGAAAAAGCCATGGAGCTGCTGCATCATAATTACAGCTTTCGAATCCCGCTGCGCCTCATTGGCGTGACGGCCGGCGACTTACTTGATTTATCTGAATTGGAAGCAGCAAAATATATTCTGAGTGAACTGGATGCCTAAATGTTATTTTATATGTACCCTGCAAGTAACACAAACCAACAAGCGATATATGAAAACGGGAATCAATAAATTGTCATCATTGCTTCCCGTTTTTGCTGAATTTATTTTTTACATTAAGGTGCGTACCACGCCGCCGGTAATATAGGAGGCCCTGTCGGATACAAGGAATGCGATCAGCTCCGCGACTTCCTCGGGCCGGGCTGGACGTCCCAAGGGAACACCGCCTATAGAATCCATCAATGCTTGCCGAGCATCATCCAATGAAATGCTTGAATCTTTCAACATATTTTCAATGATCTGCTCGGATGAACTGGTCTGTGTATAGCCTGGGACAACACAATTTATACGGATTCCGTCCGGTGCATACTGCGTCGCCAGCCCTTTGCTGTAGTTCGTAAGTGCCACCCGTTACTAACACTCGTTTGCTCGAAAGTTCTTTCACACTCCCAGTCTTAAAGTTCTGCATTTCAGTCGATTATCCCCCTACCTGCCTTTATGAGAATTTGACTGTCAATCGGTGACGACCTTGCCATCCCATTCTGCAACCGGTACAGAGGTATGCTCGTGGATGACTTTCCATTCACCGTCCTGTTTTTCAAAACAATCCGTTTGACGAACAAGCATAGGGGGATTGACCGTACCGTCCTTCGTAGCCGTATTCCACCGCTGAACCATGCAGACGACGCCCATGTCGCCATTGATATAGGTTTCCGTTTCTAGAATTTCAATTTTGCATGTTTTCAACTGGCCAAAAGCATCATCAAAGGCCTTTTTAGCGGGTTTGACGCCTTTTGAGGCGAAAGGCGCAATATCGAACCACATGGCGTTGTCTGCCCAATGTTTCGTGCTTTGCGCACCTGTCATTGACTTTGACATTTCCTCAACAATTGAGAGTATTGCCTTCTTATCGTTTTCCATATTCATTGTTTTCTCCTTTTTGGAGGATAACCTCCTTTTTTGCTTATTATATCACTCAAAACTGGACTACAGTATGTCACGTTATATGCTAATTATTTTTACAGCTACACTCATATTATATGGGTTTGAGGCTCCAGCCAATCTTAATGGCTATATCTGGTTGACTGCAGCGGCGAGTTGCGACGAACATGGCGTATTCATAACTTTAAGGAGATTTTTCCCTTTTATGCATGATTGAATTTTTTCACGTTTCCCTTGAACCTTTTCACGAAAAGTAGGGAATCACCGCAGAGAGGTGTGCATCTTTTCACGATACGGGTTCAAAAAAGAAAAAAGCCGCCCATCAAGGTGGCCGGTTTTTTTATGTAAAATGCGGAAAAGCCCAATATTACTGGACTTTTTCGTGCGTCAACATTGTATCAATATTGACGTGATAATATGGTGGAAACAGGGGGGCTCGAACCCTCGACCTTACGGATGTGAACCGTACGCTCTAACCAGCTGAGCTATGCCTCCAAAATGTATTAGCTTGCCCGTTTTGAGACAGCCTAAATTTTGCATGTGGCGGAGACGGTGGGATTCGAACCCACGGAGCAGCTCAACACCGCTCAAACGATTTCGAGTCGTTCTCGTTATGACCTCTTCGATACGTCTCCATATAAAATTTCAGAAATTCTTATCTTTTCTTTTTAAAAAACTCATCCAATATATTGCCACATTCTTCATTATAATCCCATTGAATATTAGTCCAATGGTTTAAATATTTATTTTGCAATACATTCACTACAGAACCGCAGGCTCCTGCATTTGGATCAAATGTTCCTATATACAATTTACTAATTCTACACTGCAATATAGCTCCTGCGCACATGGGACACGGTTCTAAAGTAACGTACATGCTGCAGTCTTTTAATCTCCAATTTTCAAGTACTTTTGAAGCACTTTTTATAGCAATAATTTCTGCATGAGCAGTTGAATCTTTCAATGTTTCTTTTAAGTTACATGCTTTTGATATAAGCCTCTGATTTTTTGTTATAACAGCTCCTACTGGAACTTCACCTAACTCTAATGCTATTCTAGCTTGTTTTATGGCTTCAAGCATGAAATCCATCATATAGATACCTCAAAAACTAAATATTTCAAGTTATTTTCTACTCAAACTTAAACTAAAATATTTTATTATTTCAAACAAACATATAAATCAATATTGATAAATAAAATATAAATATAGAATAAGGATATACTATTTAAAACAGATAATAATTTTCATAAAACAAATGCCCTGTAAATACCGTATTCACAAGACTTTATGGTGCGCCCGAGAGGAGTCGAACCTCCGGCACGCGGTTTAGGAAACCGCTGCTCTATCCTACTGAGCTACGAGCGCATATATAATTACTACCCTCATATTCTATTATAATTTATGAAAATTGTCAATTTTTTTCGCAAATTTTATCAGAAAGCTTTTGTTTTAATGACATCTAAAATCCTATTGATTTTCAATCATGTGGATTATAAGATGATTTATTTATAAAGTTAAATTTATGGAGGAGGAACAAATATGATTAATGAATTAAAAAATTTATTTTTGGCAGGCATAGGTTCAGCTGCATATACTTATGAAAAATCAGTAAAATTAATTGAGGAAATGGTCCAAAAGGGAAAAATAACAGTAGATGAGGGGAAACAGTTATCCGAAGAATTAAAAAAAACAGTCATAGCTAAAAAAGAAGAGATAAAACCCATAAGCAAAACCGATCTGCTATCCATATTGGATAGTATGAATCTTGCTTCTAAAGAAGATATATCATCAATAAATGAGAGATTAACCAAACTTGAAAATAAGATAAGTGATGGAGATGACTAAAGCTTTAAGCTTTAGTCGTTAAATATATACCATGCAAAACCGATACTCAAAAAGATTTAAAGAAATAATGAAGGTACTAGCTAAATATGGTTTTAAATTTTTAGTATATACTAAAAATCATAATAAAGAAAAATCTCCTGAAAATCTTAGAAGGGCTTTTGAAGAACTTGGACCTACTTTTATAAAGATAGGTCAAATATTAAGTTCAAGACCAGATATACTACCTTCACAATACATTGAAGAACTCTCAAAGCTCCAAGATGATGTACTTCCAGAAAAGCATGAAAATATAAACAAAGTATTTTTTGATGAATTCAGAAAAAATATAGAGGATTGTTTTTTGAGTTTTGAAAAGATCCCCTTAGCCTCAGGCTCCATTGCACAAGTACACAATGCAACCTTAAAAGATGGGAAAAATGTCATTGTAAAAATACAAAGACCTGATATAAAAGAAAAGATGGAAACAGATATATACATATTGTATAGAATTATAAAACTTACTAAAATCAAATTTAAAGAAGCATTAATTGACCCTGAGGAAGCTTTAGACGAATTACTTTTTTCAACTAAACAGGAACTAGATTTTAATTTAGAAGCCAAGAATATGTTAAAATTTAAAAAACTAAATAAAAACGTAAGTTTCTGTTACGTCCCCTATGTAGTAAATGAATTATCTGGAACTAAAGTATTAACTATGGAAAAAATTCATGGATTTAAAATAAATAATATGGAAAAATTAGAAGAAGGAAACTATGATTTACAGGATATAGGTGAGAAACTAGCTTTATCTTTTTTTAAACAGGTATTTACTGACGGTTTTTTTCATGCCGATCCCCATCCTGGAAATTTAATGATATGCAATAAAAAGATATGTTTTTTAGATTTTGGGATAGTAGGTACTATTTCACCTAGACTTAAACTGCTTTTAAATGAAGCTATTATGTCCATAGTATCTAAAGATACGGATAAACTTGTATCTGTAATTATATCAATAGGTATAAAAAAAGGCCTTATAAATAGAAATAACTTATATGAAGATGTGGAGCTATTTTTAGTAAACTATTTGTCTACTTCCCTTAAAAATATAAAGATCTCAGTATTGCTGACAGAAATCTTTAAATGTGCGAAAAATAACAATATTACTTTACCTAAAAATTTAATATTGCTGGTAAAGAGTTTAATTATAGTGGAAGGTTTAGTAACAGAAATATCACCTGAAATTGATATCCTAGATATAGCAGTACCCTTCGTCAAAAGCAGCAATAAATTCTATTATTTTGATCATATGGACTTAGAGAATGTATTCATTAATTCTTATAATTTTACAAAAAATCTTTCAAAACTTCCAATAAAAACAGTAGAACTAATAGACTGCATATTAAGTGGAAGAGCTAAGATTCAATTAAAATTTAATAAAATTGATGATTCCATAAATCAGCTAAATAAAATGGTAAACAGGCTGTCAATTTCTTTAATAACATGTTCTATAATTATAAGTTCTTCTTTAATTTTAAATTTTAATATAGGACCTAAATTCTATAATGTACCTTTAATAGGTATTATAAATTTTATATTTTTTATATTCATCGGTATTATACTAATAATCTCTATAATTAGATCCGGTAGACTTTAAAATGGAGATTAAATCTTATTCTCCTTCTCTACCTTTATTCCATTTAAAATATAACTCATAAGGTTTTCTATCATATCATCTAAATCTTTTTTATCTTCATTCATTAACTCGTAAACAGCAACAGAACAGACGGTTCCAAATAAGGTATAAGCTAAAAAGGATAAATTACATTTTTTTATACTGCCATCGTCCATAGCTTCTTTTAAATAATCCTGTATATAAATTATGTATGATCTTATACATTTCCTTAATTCTAATTGTCTTATTTCCTGGCCCCAAAGTTGACTCATTATTACCTTAATAAAATCTCTGCTTTCATAAACCAATCCCCATTGAACTTTACATAGAATTTTTATTTTATCTAAAGAATTATTTACATTTTTAGAGTCACTTTCTATTTTTTCCTTCAGTACATTCATTCCTTCTTGTACTATATATTTAAATATTTCTTCTTTACTTTTAAAATGATAGTATAATGTTCCTTTTGCCACACCAGCATCAGCTGCTATAGCATCCATTGTTGCACCACTATACCCATTTTTAGAAAAAACTTTTATAGCAGATTCAAAAATTGTTCTTTTTGTATTATTCATAAATACCACTCCAGATTTCTATTACATAATTATTGACTGGTCAGTATAATTATATTCATTTTCATTATACTATGTTATTGAAATAACTCAATAGTTTTTTAGCAATTTGCTCCACAAACAATATTTAAAAATCAAAAGAGCGTAAAACTATTTCTATCTAATTATTATAGTGCTAAAATAAGTAATAAACAAATTTAAAAGTCAGTTATTTGTGATAAAATGTTGATCAATCATAGTATTTTTCAAAATTATTACTAAGATACTTACTATAAACTAAATTACCTAAATTATTAATTAAAGGACAGGAAAAATGATTAAATATTTTAATAGAAAATCAAAAAAATATGAGATAGAAAAAGTAGCAGGAGATACCTATTTGAAATGGATATATTCTTCTCCTCTTGGAATGAAATTTTTGGAGGCTATAGTGAAAAAAAAAATATTTTCTAAACTATATGGCTTATTTTGCAACACTAAATATAGTAAAAGAAAAATTCATCCTTTTATAAAAGATTTTAATATAAGCATGGATGAATGTGCCATAAACTATAATGATTTCAAATGTTTTAATGATTTTTTTTCAAGATCTCTTAAACAAAACGCCAGACCTTTTAGTATGAATAAAAAAATTTTAATATCCCCTGTTGATGGAAGATTGTCGGCATATGAACATATAAACTTAAATAAGATCATTCAAATTAAAGGATTTACATATAGCCTATCCGATTTGATAAATAATAATAAAGCCTCTGAAAAATTCAATAATGGTACTTGTTTAATATTCAGACTTTGTCCAACAGATTATCATAGATTTCATTTTATAGACTGGGGTACATGTGAATCTTGTAATAAAATTAAAGGGTATTATTATTCTGTAAATCCAATAGCTTTAAAAAATATTTCCAATGTTTTTTGTAAAAATAAAAGAGAATGGACTATTTTTCATTCCAATAATTTTGGAGATATATTTTATATAGAAATAGGTGCTACTTGTGTAGGTTCCATAATACAAACTTATTGTCCCGGAAAAAATATTTCTAAGGGAGATGAAAAAGGTTACTTTAAATTCGGTGGATCAACTGTAGTTTTATTTTTTGAAGAAAATAGAGCTATAATTGATAAGGATATACTTGAGCAAACAAAAAATGGTTATGAAACAAAGGTACTAATGGGAGAAAAAATCGGGATTAAGTGTGAAAATTAAATCTTTTATTCACATTCCATTTATATAGTTATGATAACTTCCGTATTATGTTTTGTTTTAGCTTCTACAAATCTCAATCCCTTGTACTCTTTGGGAATCTTTCCTACAGTTTTAAGCGTAGTTTTTATAAATTTAATAACTCTTGTGCTTTATTGAAACTAACATAATAAATCATGATTATGTTAGTTTAGTTAGCCTTTAGACTGATTTTATATGATATTTATTCTATATAATGCTCAAACTTGTTTTGAAGTATTTTAATACTATTATAACCATTAATTTAATAATGATATATCTTATAAATACTGTTAGACTATAAACAAGCCTAAATTCCCCAAAAAATAATTAAGGAGCTGATAAGCATAAGTTATTAATTGTAATTTCTAAACTCACTTTAATGTCGTCTCAAATAAAAAGTGAACTAAAAAAGTATACAATATAACAAAATTTAGGAGGAGTTAAAATGTTAAAAATAAGACATAAATTACTTTCATCTTTAATAATTTCGGCACCATTATTACTAAACGCAGGAGTAGTTACAACAGTTCATGCAAGTTCTGTAAATAATGAATCGTGTACAACCTACAAAACATCTTGTAAATCAGTAAAATCAAATAATTGTGTAACTATTAACGGTGCGAAATATGATTGTTCAAAACTTATTCAATCTATTTGTACAGGCATCAATGGATCAGTATATAATTGTACAAAATAACATAGTTCAGACTTACAGACAAAAATTAAGATAGTAATAAAAATAAGAACCTTAAATAATGAAATGCACCTCCAAATGTTAGATTTATTTGTCTAATATTTGGGGTTCAGTTCAGAATAACAGGTTCTTATTTTTTATAATATAATTTTAGGGGACAACAATTTATATAATTATACTTTGGTGGTTACATTTCAGTTTAATGTGCCATGTAACCGCAGACACAAATTCGGTAATTATCGCTATTTTTTGAGGAAATATATGTAAATAAACTATTTTCATTTTCGCTAAGGTTATTTCCTTAGGACATTTATAATTATATAAGGTTTTTGTTACAGCTTAATGTCATATTAATAAACTATTTGTTAACAACATGAGAATAAACAATATTAAATCAGTGCCTATAACTTTTGTTCCCACAATATATGTAGATTCCTCCGTGATATCACTAGTATGTTGAACATCCGTATTTAATAATAAACCTCACATCTTTGTAAATTAAGAAACCCTGCACTCTATTATTAAGAGCACAGGGTTTTGCTATATATTTATTTTAAATTTTGTTCATATGCTTCAATCATTTTTTTGACCATATTCCCGCCTATAGATCCAGCTTCTCTGGAAGTTAAATCCCCATTGTAACCATTTTTTAAATTAACTCCAACTTCTCTAGCTGATTCCATTTTGAATTGATTTAGAGCTTCTTTAGCCTGTGGGACTACTGGTTTATTACTGTATGCCATAATTAATTCCTCCTTTTTATCTATATTAATATGCTATATTTAAAGTTTGTACATTATTATAAAAATTAATCTAGGTAATTGGATGAAATTTTAGAAATATTTATAAAAATATTTCTAATAAATGGTCATTATATAATTGAGTAAAATACTTAACTTAAGTAAATAATATAAATAAATTACTAATACTCTTTGTATTTAATGAAATATTCAATTTCTAAGGGTTGTTACTTTATATATATTTATGATTTATTGATTTTACAGGAGGAATTTGTATGGATAATAATAAAAATAGAATGAAAGATAGGCCTAAGTCTAATGCTGAAAAAAGGAAAATGTATTCTCAATCAGGCGCCGAAATAGGTATTGAACATGGTGAAAAAATAGGTTCTCACTCAAATGGGAAAAAATACACAAAGAGATCAAAATTATCTCATAACAAATAATGAATCCTAGAGCAGTTTCCCACTCTAGGATTTAAGATTATTGAGCGGTTTAAACCAGTCCATATTACACAACCCTCCCTGTACTAAAGCCAATAAAATTTGTACATTTTGAAACATGCGTCTTAACAATCACTCTACTATGACAGCCTAACGGCTAAAAAAACAAAATGCTAAGTACCTTATCGTAGATTTTATTCTTTAAGACACACTAATGATCTATTTAAAAACGTGTTAAATTAAAAATATAAGCGAATCTCCAATACTGGAAACCCGCTTATATCAATAAGTCTGGTGCGTCAGAGAGGGTTCGAACCCCCGGCACGCTGGTTCGTAGCCAACTGCTCTATCCAACTGAGCTACTGACGCATATTAACATAATTATTTTAACATAAATAAAATCTAAAATCAATTTTGCCAGAAAAAAGTTTTTATACCCATTTTAAATTTTATCACCAGAAAACCTATATCAAAACATATTAAAATTTTATCCTACTATTATGATCATCTATGATCATCCGAATTTATTCAATAAAACCCCTTGCGTGCATTTTTTCTGCATCATAAAATAATGCCATCCCAGTTTTCATCCTTTTAAAGTTCAACTTTTCATAAAAAGCTTCCTTACCAGGTGAAGCATATAATATAAAATTACATTTAGGTATGCATTTTAAAATATTACTAATAATTGTTCTACCTATGTTTTTACCTTGATATTCAGGTAATACTGCTATATCATAAATTGCAGCTTGGCGAACTCCATCTGAGATTGCACGTCCAAATCCAATTAGTTTATCACCATCAAAAGCAAACACAACAGTATGGCTATTTTTAAAAATTTTCTCATGCACTTTTCCATCAAAATAAGTCATTTTAACTTCTTTCAATATTTCAGATACAGAATTCCAATTAATATTGAAACAGTTATATTGAAGTTTAAGGTTCATCTTTTCTCCTCCTAGATATATTAAATATAAATTTAATTCCATAGAATAAATATAAATGATTACGTCGCGTAAAGTGCAAGTGAAACCTGTAATCCCAATTAGAAGAATCAATCTGAAAATGGCTTACTTATATACTGGAAGAAAAACATATCTCCAAATCCTCTCAGCATCTTAGGATGCTCATTATGCATTCCCTGAATAATTTCATTTACGGTTTCTTTTGTTAACCCATATAGAAAATATGAACGTTGGATAAGACTAGATGCTGCTGCAAAAAGAGCAAGTTTAGATACTCCATATTCATTATGTCTTGCCATATACCTAATAGCAATTGCTCCTCTTGTGGAGTGTCCAGCTAATGTGAAATTTTTTAATTTAAGTGCTTCAGCTGATTCTACCTTAGCATAATATTCCATACAAATACTCCTTTTAACAAAATTTCTTCATTATAAGTTTATTCTCATAAAAACAAATACATGTATGAAATGTTGACTTACATCACCCACATATTCATGCTTATGCTGCTAAAATCACAAATATTTCTTTACACATAGGAAGACAAAACACTTCTTTTGTCACTAGTAGCTCCTTAACCAATAAAAAATCTATTGCGCCGGAGACCCCTCACCATCATTCTTACAATTAAAAAAGAGATACAATTAAAAGTATCTCTCCTAGTTTAAATTATTAATTCCTTGAAGAAAGGTAATGTTTCAATCCATTTGCAAAATTCTCGCCATTCCGGTAACCTGTGATTCTTTCTCTGACTATATACACCTTTTAAACATCTATAATTAGTAGTCAACCTTGCAGTAAGTTCAAATCCTGCCGGATTAGAATACAAGAGCTTTAAATAATCTTCTTTACTTTGAGTTTTATTATATGCATCCTTTAGTTCCTCCATAATATCAATAATTCTTTTATCTACATATTTATTATACTGCTTAAATAAATCAAACTTTGCTATTCTATGCATTGTACTCTGACTGCTTACAAAAGTAATAAATCTATATCTTTCTAACTCAACCCATGCTTTATTACTAAAGGTTAAATCAAAAGCAACTCGTATTCCAGATAAAAATTGATCATGAGCTTCACCTTTAGGCGATTTAGCTAAACTTTTAACTGTATCTGTAATATCTGAATTGCATTTATTAGTATCTACTGCCATAGGATATTTACTTGCCCTTATACTTTCTTCCAAATCATATACCTTTAAATTTTCTATTTTCATTATTATGCCTCCCATACTTTTTTAATTCATATCTTTACACATTAAGCTTATCATCTTTTTTATAATTCATAGTCAATTTCAGATATTTATCTGTTCAAAATTCCTAACCTTATATATCATTTGTATTAAATTTCCAGTATAATAATTTAAATTAAACATATTCTATTATCATAAGACTATCAATATATTAAAGTTATTAAATATTTAATCTTGTATAAACTAAGAATTGCCCTTCAATATGTTGATACTTAATTTATACTGGGGATGATGAATCCCCAGTGTTTAAATCTTATATCAGAAATAACATATAATTTACTTTTTCTAATTAATCATTGTACCAGATACCAATAAGGTTTCAAACCTGCGAGCCTTTATAAATAATTAAAATTCATTTATATTATACTACAAAGCAAAAAACGCTGCACCAAATTAATACAACAACTATTTGGCGCAGAAATCTGATCTATTTAACATCTCGTCTATATTTACATAAACTTTTATATAAGGCTTTTTACCCATCTGAGTATTAAAATAACAATATTCACTCATCCCCATGCAACAACTTACCAATAGTAATTGACAATCAGCTGATAGTCTATACGATTGATTTTCACAAGATTTTCTAACTCCTACTAATAATGTACTTTTTCCCTCAGAATACATTCTGTCCATTCATTTCGTTCGAAATTAAAAAAGAGCCTTGTTATTTTAAAGGCTCTATGTAATGCTCTTAATAAAACTTTATTAATTTATTCCTTTATCATAAATAATTAATGCTGTATACTCATTCTGTGTTTGTGCATATTTTATATCAATTATCATTTTATCTTTTAAATCAACTTCAAGAGCATCTTTAATTTTATCCTCTAGACTTTTTAATGTTTTTCCACATAATCCCTTAATTTTAATAGCACCACTTCTATATGTTATCATATACATACCATCCCCTTTTGCCTAATATTTCTGCAAAATGAGCCAATATCCTTTAATTTTCGTTCGCCATTATTCTACTTATTTTACTCAGAACCATACTTATATATAGGATTTTTACATCTGGCATATAGTATAAAATTCTCTTTACAACTCTTTTATTATTTCCATGTTTGTTTTTTCATATTTTTTGCGCTCTTCTTGTTTCATGTCTCTCATCTACTTTTTATTTACCCATTTTTCCTTTAACCATTTTACTATATTCATTTAACTGGGAATAAACCCACATTATTTAATTATCGCAAATAAATAAAATAAGCGCCCTAAATGACAGGCACTTATTTTTACAATATATTTTTAAGGATAACATTATTTTTATTTTCGCTAAGGTATTTCCTTAGGACACTTATAATTATATAAGTTATTTGTTACGTCTTAATGTTATATTTATAAACTATTTGTAAACAATATATTTTATTTACACAAGATAAAGTAGCAATTTGTACAATTGCTGATAGGAAGTAAAATTATAAATAATAATTTAGGATATTCTTATTGGCAGATTACTGACTGTAATGACTATAGAAATAAATGTAATACAGCTTTATTGGGTCATATAGATATAGACACCACGAGAAAAACTTATATTCATGTATCTGAGGAAAAGAAAAAAGAAGCAACCATTTTACTGGATAACTTCCTTGATTAACTACATTTATTTTACTACAGTTGTACTACATTTTAATGACTTCCAATGAAACTCAAATTTCTTAAAACCCTTATTTTAAGCCATCTTTGAAGCTTAATGCATCTTAATAAAACCTATGGCGGAGAAAGAGGGATTTGAACCCTCGCGCCGATCACTCGACCTACGCCCTTAGCAGGGGCGCCTCTTCAGCCACTTGAGTATTTCTCCATGTCCTACCTTTAATATTTTTATATGTGGCGGAAAGAAAGGGATTCGAACCCTTGGTACGGTCACCCGTACGCCGGTTTTCAAGACCGGTGCCTTAAACCAACTCGACCATCTTTCCGCATAAAGTCATTTTAAATAACTTTTTACCTTCGTATGCCTAGCGATTACTCATATACTATATCATGATATATATTTACTGTCAACCCAAAGTTTAAAAAATTGTGACTAAATTGTAATAATGTCACTTTAAAATTAACTTGATAAAATATTACTATTGGGTAGACTATAAAATGGGTTGATAAAGTTAAGTACATAAAGGGGAAGGTACTGGATTATAGCACCTTTCCCTAATCTATTAATATCTCAAATGCTCTTATCTTTTAAAGGAGATTCATTTAATGTACTGTGTTTTGCCCCATATAGGAAATAAATTAAAACACCAACTATTGTCCATATTAAGAATCTAATCCAAGTAACAGCTGGTAAGCTTATCATAAGATATAAGCAGAAAAATATAGTCAATACTGGTGTAAATGGAACTCCCGGACATTTAAACTTTCTCTCAATGTCCGGCATAGTTTTTCTTAAAACAATAACTCCTATAGACACAGCTAAAAAAGCAGATAAAGTTCCTATATTACACAATTCAATGAGTACTGAAAGCGGTAAAAATCCTCCTATAATGGCCGTTGCAGCTCCCGTTATTATAGTGCAACGGCCTGGCGTATTATGAATCTTGGATATAGTAGCAAAAGATTTAGGCAGCAGTCCATCTCTAGACATACTCATAAATATTCTAACTTGCCCATATACGGTTACTAAAAGGGTTGAAATCATTCCTATAATGGCTCCTACACCAACTAATGCAGAACCCCAATTTATTCCAATATGTGCTAGGGAAGCTGGCAGCGCATTATTCACATCTATTAATTTATAAGGTACTATTCCTGTAAGAACTAATGAAACACCTATATACAATATAACAATTACAATCATGCAAATGCCCAATCCCAATGGAATATCTCTTTTAGGGTTAGCTGTCTCTTCTGCTGCAGTAGAAACTGCATCAAATCCGATGAATGCGAAAAATATAATTGACGCTGCTGACATTACTCCCTTAAATCCAAAAGGAGCAAAAGGATGATAATTAGCAATATTTATGTGACCTGCCCCAACTACTATAAATACAACTATTACAGCTATTTTTATAGCAACTATGATATTATTCACTTTTGCGCTTTCCGAAACCCCAATATATAAAATCCACGTTATAAGTGCAACAATTAAAACAGCAGGCAAATCCACTATTCCACCAGCTAGTGGAGATTTTGTAAGCATTTCAGGTAGATGTATATTATATGTAGCTAAAACTCCTACAAAGGTGGAAGACCACCCTGTAGCAATAGTAGCTGCAACTACAAGATACTCAAGTATTAAATTCCAAGCTAAAATCCATGCTATAATTTCACCAAAAGCTATATAACAATAAGAATAAGTACTACCGGCAATTGGAAACATAGTAGCAAGTTCTGCATAAGTAAGAGCACATAATATGGCTGTTATTGCTGCTATTATATAAGATGCTGTAATCGCTGGACCCGCCATATGGGCGCCTTGTCCGGTTGCAACAAATATACCAGTACCTACTACTGATCCAATTCCCATAGCTGCTATATCAAAAGAAGTCAATCCTTTTTTAAGATCGGTTTTGGAAACTGTATCTTTAAAACCATCCACACTTTTTTTTCTAAATAAATTCATACTAAACATCAATCCCCTTAACTTTAATATAGGAAAATTACGTATTTAAAATCAGTTACTTATGTCTTTTACTAAATTCCTGACATCTCCAATTATTGCCCTTGGCACTGGTAAATCCAACATGGTTTTTAATCCCGGAGTAGAATTCATTATAAGTGGAATCATGTTAACACATATGGCAATTGTCGCAATCCCTCCTGGAATTTCTGGTTTTATCCTAAGATTAATATCTGGATATCCCTTTATATTTATATAATCTCCAGTTTCTACATTTTCTAATTCTGGCCTTATCTGCTGTGGATGCTCCATTCTAATAAATTCCCTATCTCCTAAATCTGCAAAACCCAATTGTCTGCATCCAGCTACATCTCCCGGATTTACTGAAACGGTATCCGTGGAACGTTTTACCTTTGTGACAATAGGCCACTTTTCCTGTCTTACATCACTAAATTTAACATTAAATGCTTCTTCAAACATTCCAAATGACTGTAAAAATCCAACATGTCCTGCTACTTTATTATTTTTAACCCCCTCTCTAAATTCTTCTGGCCTTAATCCTATTCCCTGTTCTTCCATAACTGACTTGCCAAAGCAAGCTAAATCATTAACTCTTGTTACATTTAAACTGTCCACTTTGTCACAAACCCCAGTTAGTGCAATAACAATTAAATCCATTATAAAACCTGGATTTACACCTGTGCCCAATATTGAAACTCTATTTTCTTTTGCTATCCTATCCATTTCTTCCGATAGCTCTGGATTTAAAGCTTTTGGATAAGACATCTCCTCAGCAGTTGTTATCACATTCATCCCTGCTTCTGCAGCTCTTTTTATAAATGGAAACACAATCTTTGTAAAAGAAGCTGTAGCAATCATGCATATATCAGCAAATTGCGGCTTTATAACTTCATCTGCATCTTTTACAACTATACAATTATTATCTTCATTAGCATCTGTATCTAAAACTTCGTAAAGCTTTTTCCCTATTTTACCAGGATCCATATCAATAGCACCTACAATTGTAAACCCTTTTTTACTGAGTATCATTTTGGCAATTCCGCTTCCCATAGAACCCAATCCCCAAATTATAACTCTTATCTTTCTTTTCATAATAATACCTCCAGACATATTTTAACAGTCTTACTTTAATAATATTTAAAAAATATCATATACTCTGCTATAATTAAGAACTTAAGCAAATAAAATCTTCGGAATAATATTTACTAACATAAGGTGAAGTCATTGCCGCAAGAATACATCCATAATCCATTTTAAAATCAACTATATCCCCCACCTTAAGTGAATTTTCACTTTCTGTAATATCCAAAATCAAATGATCGCTGCTGGCACCAAAAATACTTATATTTTTATCTAAAGGAGTAAGTCCATCCACTTTCATATCTTGCCTGCCAACTGCTACAATAGCCCTTTTCCTTATTCCTTTATTTTGAAATTTAGGTTTTTTCCCAAAAGCATCTACGCCTATTTTTCCTATAGGAACAGTAGGTTTCTCTTTTATCTCTATAATCTCACCTTTAAGTATAAAAGCATCATCGTAGCAATTAGCTATATGCCTTCCAAAAGAAGTCTCCCTACCTAATACTATGCCTTCTCC
Source organism: Clostridium moutaii (assembly GCF_041205085.1). NCBI lineage: Bacteria > Bacillati > Bacillota > Clostridia > Eubacteriales > Clostridiaceae > Clostridium > Clostridium moutaii. Next base: position 16,650 of record NZ_JBGEWD010000020.1, on the reverse strand, counting down.
AATCCTCAATTGATTAATTCCCTCTGGTATTGTACCATCCATAACCATATAAAGGCTACTGGAATTTCCTCCTGAAATTATGGGAAGATCCATATCAAAAACTTTCATGATATTTTTCTTTAATTCCACAAGTTTTCCTAAATTATTTTCATCTGGAATTACCCCCCCATAGCAGGTAACATTAGTTCCTAAACCAACTAATCTTATATTTTCGAATTTTACTATTTCTTTCACAGTATCAATTACATTTTTTACAAGCACCCCTTCTCTTAGATCACCTAAATCCACCATCAAGATAATATTATGAATTATATTTAACATTTTAGCTGTTCTTGATAGTTCTTTGATTACATCCAACTCCGAATTTAAGCTTATATCGCTGTATCTCACCACTTCATAAGATTGGCTTTTCATAGATATTCTAAGCAACATTTTTTTGCAATTTATACTTTTCATTTTTTGTAAATTTAATATTCTGGAGTCGCCAATCTTCTTAATTCCCGAATTCAAAATTGCCTGCACTATAGGTATTTCTGCACAAAATACCTTTGTTATCCCGATAACATCTATACCCCTTTTATTACATATAGATAAAATTTCTTTTGCATTATGAGTTATTTTCCATAGCTTCACTTCCACACAAGGGTATTCTTTCTTCATAAAAATTATCTCCTTTTTAATTGCTATATTTAATAAAAATTTGCTTTTGTATCCTCATCTATCGCCAAACTTTGTTTTAAGAGTGCTGCCGCTGCTTCTTTATTATCTCTACTCAATACTCCTGCACATGCCATAATATACTCTCTATCTATTAATACTTTTGTTTTTTTCCCCGGCATCATAGTCATATCATTTTTTAAATATCTAATGTCTAAAAGAATTTTTTCCCCTTCAGGAAGTCTGGTAAGTGCTCCTCCTGTGCCTATTATATATTTAACCTGTGAAAGATCTTTTCCATATGCTACAAAACCACTTTCCCCTCCATACTTTCTTTTAATAGTCCCTACATGTCTATTTATTGCAACCTCTACAGCCTTTTTAGTCAATATGCAACTAGATTTTATATCTTCTTTTCCTAAAGGGATTGGTTTTATATGACTTGATATATATTCTTTTTCTAATTTTCCTAGATCCCTTATATCCAGCAAATTTATTATATTTTTACTATTTATATATACACCGATATCCCCCTCAACAGTTCTTTTAGCTTTTGGTTCGGGATTTACAAGCATATCTAAAACTACTGAACTTCCTTCTGTAACAGAATGGACATCCGTAGTGGCGCCTCCTACATCTAAAACTACTAAATCTCCTATTATATCATAGAGAATCATAGAGCTTTCCATAACTGCACCTGGAGTAGGCATTATGCTTCCATCTACAATATCCTTTATTCTATTCATTCCTGGTGCTTTTATAATATTTTTTTCAAAAGCCTGCTGTATAATTTTTCTTGCCGGTTCTACATTCAATTCATCCACCCTTGGATAAACATTATCAATAATATACAACTGCTGACCTTTAAATATTTGTTTTATCTCTTCCCTATTTTCAATATTCCCACAATAAACTACAGGCCTATTAAATCTTTCAGAACTTATAAGTTCTGCATTATACAGGGCCGTCTCCCTTTCACCGTAATCTATGCCTCCTGCAATCATTATCATATTGGGATTTATATCATGAATCCTCCTTAGATCAATTTTTCTCATTTTTCCAGCAGTAACCATTTTAACTATACCGCCAGCACCTAATGCAGCTTCTTTAGCAGCCTTTACGGTCATATGGTTCATAAGGCCATGCACTGTTATTTTCAGTCCGCCAGCAGCACTACTTGTAGCCAGCATTTTATTCCATGACAGAGATTCGCCTATTTGTACTTCAATATCTTTCACTGCATTTTTGAGGCCTATATTTACATCTCCATCCAACACAGTAGTACAACTTTTACCTTGAAAAAGCTTATCCACAAATATTTTATTATGATTATCCATTTTTATATTAAAGCCTGTAACTACAGTAGTTGTGCTGCCTATTTCGGCAATCAAATAATCTACTTTCATAAGAATCACTCCTAACCCAATTAGTACAACGCCACCAGTTACACTAATTACTAAACACTAGCAAAAATTCTACTTTTCTTCAGTTGTGTCAGCACCCATAAGCTTCTTTATTATAAATGAAGCTACATCAGTGCCACTGGATCCCCTTCCAAATCCAGCATCCATCCCATGATCCTTAGCTATATGGTCGGTTATCTGAGTTCCACCTGAAACCAATATCAATTTATTTCTTATGCCCTTTTCTACGCATAGATCATTTAATTTTTCCATATTTTTTATATGAACCTCATTATGTGTAATTATTGTACTGCACAATATAGCCTTAGAATTAGACTCTATAGCCGCCTCCACCAGCTTTTCCACAGGACAAGAAGTACCCAGATAAATTACTTCCATACCAAATTTTTCTACACCACCATGTTTAATATCTATTACCTCTCTAAGTCCAACGGAATGTTCATCCTCCCCTACAGTAGCAGCTACAACTTTTATAGGATGTTCTTTAACATAACTTCTCATAACATCCTCTGAAAGGGTTTTTCTTCTCTTAGGAAGTACCAGTTCATCCCGTTTTACCGGTTCAAAATTTGATATACCCTTTATTTCAATTAGAGTTCCTTCTGCTTTTTGTAAAATCTGCTTGTGTATAACTTCCACTTCCTTCAAATTCATTCTCTTTCCTATTTCGAGAGCAGCTGCTTCACTAATTTGTTCATTTTCCGGTAAACATAGAGTTACTTTTACATATCCATCTTTAGACCATTGAACTTCTGGAACTACAGTGCCGTCTTCCTTAACATCTTCCATTCTTTTGAACACATTATCATTCTCATCCAGTTCATCTATATATTTAATTTTTGAATGATCACATAAAGTACATTTATTTATAGCATCACATGGCTTATCATACTGCTTGGGTACATTATTATATCCAAAATGAGCACATACAGGAGCAAAATAGTCTTTTTCTCTCTTTAATATGGTCCCTACAGCATCTCCACCTTCCATTTTTCTGGCAATACCATCTCCATTTCTCTCTGGATACAATCCTGAATCAACAAAAAATCCTACATCAACAGCTTTGAAATATCCTCCGGCTTTAATTATTTCCTCCAGGAATAATACTGCTCTTTCTTTTATCTCCCTTACTTTTTTAGGAAGAGGTCCTGTTTTTTTTATTTCCACCATATCTTTCAATCCATCCATAGCTATAAAAGATTGTTTTGTAGTATTTACAGCGTGTATATTATTATAATGCCATGGAACATTTCTTCCTTCATCCGGTGTTATAGTACTTTGAATATCAACAGAGGTTAACTCTGATATTAGCAAATTTAAAGTATGAGATACCGTAGCTTCTCTTTCGCAAGATTCCACATACCTAGTATTCATTTGAGCTCTCATTTTATATTTGTCAAATAAATCCCTTAAAGCTACTGCATATGGAAGATCATACCTCATACATGGAGCAGGAGCTGAAGTAGGTGGCACAGTAGAAAGTGATATATTCTCCGACTTCATTCCAACCATTTCCGAAAACTTTGCATTTATTGCATGCTGAACCATGAGTTCAGGCATTACATTATATCCTTTCATAGCTGTTGCATTGGCATTATGAGCTCCATCTATTTGAAGCATTCCAGCCCAGGCCATTATTTTTTTTGCCACGGCAGCATCTACGAAAGATCTGAACATATTTATATTTCTATAAAGTATGTTGTATTGGGGATCTTGATGAGCCCCATTAACCCCTTCCTCTGCAAACATTACAGCTATATCAGGTCCTGCCACTCCTGATACATAGGAATGAAAATTAATCTTTCTTCCCACTTCTTCTTCTATCAAATCTATAGCTTTTCTAGTAGCTCTAACCTCTTTTCTTGTAATAGGTATTCCCCCTATACCTTCTGGAGTTCCTTCTATGAGCCCATCAATATGGCTTTGACCTGCTGTCCTAATAACCATCAGATGATCTGCTCCATGCCATGCTGCCATTCTCATTCTTCTCAAATCATCTTCAAATCTACCTGAAGCAATTTCTGTTGTAATAACAGCTTTAGGCTGAGGATCTATATTTTCAAAACTTCTTGCCGCTGGCAAGGGCTGACTTTTCTTTAAAGGCTTTGAAATTTCACGATAAATAAACTCCCCTACTTTTCCCTCTGGATAAGGTTCTCTCCAGTGCCACCCCCTCCATTTGGGTTCATATTTGTCTAAATCCTTTAAAATTTCTTCTATATTAAGTTTTTTATTTTCATCCAACTTTTCAATCATCTTTCTACACCACCTTTCATTTTTTCAATGATTAAGTCCCACCCAGTACCTCCAGCTAACTCTTCTCCAGCTTTCAGATAATCTAAATTTTTTAGCCTAGCATAAGTCAACACTACATTTCCCATACCTTTTCCAAGTAAATTCCACTTTGTCCCATATTCTACTATTGGTCTGGCTTCTAAACTTGAAAATCCCATTCTTAAAAGTACTGAACGCTCAATTGCTGGAGATGTGTGTGTGTATGATAAATCCACTAAAGGCTGTACAATCTGCTCAGTAAGACTCCAAAACCTTTCATATAATTGTGTATCACTTAAATTCTTCAAATGTTCCCTTCTTTTTTCAAAATCATCAACTCTTTTCACAATGCCCGCCCCCTATTTTATTGAAATATTATTTTCTTCTAAAATCTTGCATATTTGTCCTTTACTTTTTTTAGTCTCCTCAGCTAAAAACTCTATATCAACTTTATTTACTATATTCTCTTTTAACTTCTTTATTGAATTTTTTAAATAGGATTTTCTCAGTTGATCCATATTTTCATCCTTTACAGATACTAAATTAGGATGAGATGGAAGTACTATATTTTTTCCAGGTATCTGATCCTTGGGGTCACCCAATAAAATATGAATTCCATTTTCTTTAGCAAAATTGAGCTGGGACAATATATGTTTTCCCGCTCCTGTATATTCAGTTTCTTGAACTACAATAACGTCTTCGTCTTCATACTGTTGGGCAATAGCGAAGGCTGCTGCCAAAGAAGTGTTTCCCGCAGGTCCTCTTTCCATTCCTTCAAGCTGAGCCAATATTTCAGTCATCCAGAATACTTCTCCTTGACTTATAGTTACATATCTGTCTAAATATCTAAGCGGCCTTGCTGCACTTCTTGGCACATCGGATCTATCCGGATAAGTGGCAAAGGGTATACCAAATCCAGTATGACTTGTTGTAAATGATTTCTTATTGAAATCCACATCGGAAGCCATATGCAATCCACTAAGATCCACAGAAGCTCCTATTATTTTTGTCTCATTAGCTCCTGCCTTTATAAGTCCCCTGGCAGTTCCCGTAACATTTCCACCACCTGCATGACTTATAATTACAGCTTTCGGATCTTTCCCTAATCTCTGTCTACATTGTTCAGCTATTTCGTAACCTAAAGTTTCTATACCTGATATTCCATATGAAGAATATAAAGAAGCATTGTAATAACCAGTTTCTTCCAACAGCTTTAAAAAAACATAAAATAATTCTGGTCCCACTGTAAGTCTAACAACCTCAGAACCATATCCTTCACATTTTCTGCCTTTTTCCAATATTTCAGGCTGTCCAATTTTTCTTGAATCATAACATTCGTTGGCTATTATGCATTTAATACCTCTTATATTAGCTTGTGATGCAACAGCCGCACCATAATTACCTGATGTAGCTGCTGCCACACCCTTGTATCCTTTTTTTATAGCATTATAAACTGATATGGAAGCTCTTCTATCCTTAAAACTTCCAGATGGGTTACAGCTTTCATCTTTTACAAATATTCTAGCTGACTTTCCGGTTTTAGAGACCTTTCTTGCCAGCTTTGTTATATTTCTTAATTCCAATAATGGAGTATTTCCAACTCCAACTTCTTTCTGTATTTTTTTAATCTCTTCTAAGGAATATTCAACATCTCCCATAAGCTTTTCATAGTCAAAAGAGAGCCTTCCAGTCTCATATTTATCAAAATCAATTCCAACAGACTTAAGCATTATTTCATTTTTTCTTGCCATAAGCTCTTCATATTTATTCATAATCCACCTACCTCCTTTTATCATCAATATAAAAAATTTTATTTGATAATATCTTTTGCCTGTCTTCCTATATTTCCGATTTCACCAATATATTTTCCAAAAGAATGATAATACCCAGGCTCTACATCTACAACTTTTCCTTTAACTATTCTCCCTGCATTTGTTACAACTTCTACCTCATCATTCAATTCACAGTTACTTAAACAATTTCCTCTTATCCAGCATTTAAGGGGTGTATGTTTTGTCTCGTCCGGTATATTTTCAGCTCTATCATTTGGTAATAAAACAGTTTCTTCCACTTCAATCCACATACCTTTTTTTATCATAAATTTTCATCTCCTAGAAATTAAATCTTGAATATTTTATGATCAATATAAAGCATTTATAATGCCAAATTGAAACACCTGTATTTATGTCATTTCTATAAATACAGGTAAATCTAAATGCAAAAAAATTTGCTTACACCTAAAGTAAGATGGTAAATGTATTATAGTTGCCAATTATTACAATCTTAAAAAAAGCAAAAATATTTGCTATATAGCAAATATTTTTGCTTTTCTACTTGATATTAACTTCTAAACTTTTTTAACCAAATGATCAAAACCCTTGATTTAAATCCCCTATATTTCATCTAGTTTTAGTACTGCTATATTCCAATAATGCCAAAGGTCACACAGCTGATATAATTCTTAACGTTGGTGTTGTGAATATTTTTAGATGAGAAAATTTAAAAAGCTATATTAGAAATACCATTTATTATTTTCATTTAACATCAATATATTAAAATTGAACCCTTTTATTAATTTTATATTTTTTTATTTTATACTGTAAATTTTGTCTTGACAAATTTAATTGTTTCGAAGTTCTACTAACATTGTAGTTATTTTTTTTCAATATTTTTTTTATAATTTCTTTTTCTATGTTATAAATATGAAGTTCCAGATCAAATTTTTCCCCTTCATTGATATTTAAATTATTAATACTAGAAGATTCATTAAAAATTTTAGCATCAAAGTGATTATAAGTTAAAACCGAATCATTATCTGCCATGTTTATAGCTGATTCAATTACATTTTTAAGTTGTCTTACATTTCCAGGCCAACTATACTCCAAAAATTTTTTCATAACATCTTTATCTATCCCACATATATTTTTACCTAAAATATTATTATAATTTTTAATAAATTTTTGTACAAATAATTCTATATCCTCTTTTCTGTCTCTAAGTGGAGGAATGTTAATTTCTATTACACCCAACCTATAATAAAAATCCGATCTAAGCTTACCCTCATCTATAAGTTTTTCTGGTTTTTCATTTAATGTAGCTATTATCCTAACATCTATATTTATAGTTTTGCTGCTTCCCACTGGTCTTATACATCCCTCTTGAAGTACCCTTAGAAGTTTAGATTGAAGATAAGGCTGCATAGAGTTAATTTCATCTAACAAAATTGTTCCATAATTAGCCTCTTCAAATAATCCCTTTTTATTTTCTGCTCCAGTAAAACTTCCCTTCTCTGTTCCAAAAAGTATTCCCTCCAATAATAAATCCGGAATTGCTGCACAATTTATAGGTATAAATGGCTTATTTTTTCTCAATCCATCATAGTGAATGCTTTGTGCAACAACCTCCTTTCCACATCCTGTTTCAGCATAAATCAATACGGATGAATTTGATTCACTTGCCCTTTTAGCTTTTTCTACTACACTTTTCATAGCATTGCTATTGTAATATATATCATTAAAATTATAATGTTTTTTTATTTTTGCATCTATGTCCTGCAGCTTGCATATGCACTCAGTTAATTCTTTCAACTGTGTAAAATCTTTAGCTATTTCAATTGCTGCTATATTGCGATGATCATATACTACAGGTACTGTTGTGTTTATGGTAGTAACTTTTTTTGTATGTTGGCTTTTATAACTTTGAACCAAATTTGTAATTTTTTTGCCACTTTTTAATACCCTCATAAGTGTAGATGAATCTTCCTTAACATTTTTCAAATATTCGTTGACTTTTTTTTGTAAAACATCTTTAGGTTCAATTCCTTCTATTTTTGCCATGGATTTATTATAATATATGGTCTTTCCTCTAGAATCTACTATTTGGATTCCTTCATCTAAGTTTTCCAATAAACATTCTAATATCTCCCTTATATTTTTCAGGTCATCAACCATTTTATCACCCTCAACCTATTAGTTATTAACCTTTAGCATAATCTTAAAACTTTAATTTAGCCGATACTTATAGCTAAATTTATACTTTCTTAAAGCTGCTGGGGACTAAATAATTGAAATTAAACCATAAAGGTTTGTTCATTTTTTAGAAAAATAAAACAGTTGTTATTATATATTATAGCAAATTAAATAAAATTTGGGAAAATATAGGAAAATAAAAAACAACAACTTTTATTAAGCATTGTTACTGCTAAAAAGTTGCTGTTTGTTAATATATATAATTATTTGATAACTTCTTTTCCGCCCATGTATGGTCTCAACAATTCAGGAATTACTACGCTTCCATCTGCTTGCTGGTAATTCTCCAAAATAGCTGCAACTGTTCTTCCTATTGCTACTCCAGAACCATTTAAAGTATGCACATATTTTGGTTTGTCCTTTGGAGTTTCCTTATATTTAATATTAGCACGTCTTGCCTGAAAATCTTCAAAATTACTACAACTGGATATCTCAACGTATCTATTGTAGCTCGGCATCCAGACTTCTATATCATACTTAAGTGCTGCTGTAAATCCCAAGTCACCCTTACATATTCTAACTACTCTATAAGGAAGTTTAAGACCTTTAAGCACATCCTCAGCATCATTAGTTAACTTCTCAAGCTCTTCATAAGACTGTTCAGGTTTTGTAAATTTCACCATTTCCACCTTATTAAACTGATGTTGTCTTATAATTCCCCTTGTATCCCTTCCTGCTGAACCAGCCTCGGCTCTAAAACAAGCGCTGTATGCAACATGTTTTATTGGTAAATCCTCTCCCTTTAATACTTCATTTCTGTAAAAATTAGTTACCGGCACCTCTGCAGTTGGAATTAAGAAAAAATCATTATTAGCTACTCTAAAAGCATCTTCCTCAAATTTAGGAAGCTGCCCTGTCCCTATCATACTAGTTCTATTTACCATATAAGGAGGAAATAGTTCTTCATATCCATGTTTCTCTGTATGGAAATCCAAATAATAAGTTATTACAGCTCTTTCAAGCCTTGCTCCTAATCCTCTATAAAATGTAAACCTTGATCCTGATACTTTTCCGCCTCTTTCAAAATCAAGTATATTGAGATCCGTACCTATATCCCAGTGAGCCTTTGGCTCAAAGTCAAACTTAGTGGGCTCCGACCATCTTCTGATTTCAACATTGTCCTCATCTGTTTTTCCCTCTGGAACTGCAGGGTTTGGTATATTAGGTATCCTAAGCATTATATATTCTATTTTATCATTAACCTCCGACAACTGGACATCATACTGTTTTATCTTATCTGAAACCTCTTTCATTTCAGTTACTAAAGTATCCGCATTCCCACCATTTCTTTTTAATTTAGCTATTTCCGATGAATCCTGATTTCTTTTATTTTTTAAAGACTCTACCTCAACTAAAATTTTTCTTCTTTTTTCATCTAAAGATATTACTTTATCAATATCTGATAAATCAAAATCTTCTCCTCTGTTTGTAAGCTGTTTTTTTATCTCCTCTGGATTGTTTCTTATTTTTTTTAAATCCAACATAATTATAATCCTCCTTGGTAATATATGTAATTATATATAAAAAAAGAGCCTTTTTTATCCCAAAGGGACGAAAAGACTCCGTGTTGCCACCCTAATTAACCAATAAATACTATATTGGTTCTCTTTAAGATTATAACGGTATCACCGAACTGTCTCTAACAGTACTTCCAAGGCGGATTCACAATATCATGATATCAGCTTGCACCAACCACTGATTCTCTTAAATCATCATAAAGCTACTGACCCTTTTCATCAGCTAATTTTAATTCAATTATATATACATACTCTTCCAATGTCAATAAATTAAGTACATATCAAACTCCACAGACATATTTATTGTAACCAATACTTTGAAAATAACAAAGTAAAATCCGAAATCTATTTAGTATTTTTATCAATACTTTTAGTACAAATTATATCTACTCTTGTGTTTAAAATATTTTTACATACTATACTTCCCATTTTTATAGGAGCCCCAACGTGTATTCTGCTTAAAACCTTAGAACACTCTATCCATAAACCTTTATCTAAAGGTTTTGAACTTTTTACAGGAACTACACTATAATCGGAACCTTTTATTCTCACAACAGTAGTAAATATATCACTTTTATTATCTATTTCCAATTTTGCATATTTTATTCCCATGTCACATAAATTACCCTTAACCTCTACTGTACCTTCGTATCTATCTATATCAAGTATACACTTTTTGCTGCATTTATTACAAATAACTTCTCTAATCAATCTGTAACTCCCCCATAACTACATTTCATCAAACTCCTTTATTCTGCCTGTAATAATATTGGAGTTCTTAGAATCCTTTACTATATATATCATATCCTTATTTATTTCCCTGGAAAGAATTGATGCAATTTTGCAAAGGCATTGGGAACCCTTACAATTTCCCAATGCAGCACCTGTCCTTCTTTTTATGCCTTCTATAGTACGTGCACCTAAGGGTCTGCGTATGGCATCTATTATCTCCCCTTCTGTTATCTTCTCACAATAACATATTACCCTGCCATAGTTTTTATTTAATTTTATTATATTTTTTCTATCCTCATTAGATAAATCTCTAAACCTGTAAAATTCCCTTCGCCTATCTACAAAATCCTTTTTTAAAACACAATTTAAATTATTCACTATAGTTTCACACACTATATTTGCAATTACAGGAGTCATTGTAATCTGTCCATAATGCTTACCTGCCACTTTAATATAACCCTTATCAATTAAACTGTCATCTATAATTAAAGAATCATTATAAAACAAAGATTCATAGAATTCTTCAATGTTCTCTTCAGGTATATCCTTTATAAAACATCTAATTTTTTGTAAAGCCTTTTCATAACTTATTTTTTCACCATTTTTTATACCTATCAGCAATCCATTTTTCCTAGTAGGCATAGTATATATCTTTTCATCATCTTCCTCCACCATAGAAATTATATTTTTATAATCTCTTTCAGTGTTTTTTCCTACAAGAAAATATTTTAAATATTTTCTATCTTTATTTACTCTGTTTTCACTATCTATACTATAATTTTCTCCCGGAGTTGTATTTAGCACCATATTACAAGTAAATTTGTTCTTATTAGTTATCACCTTAAATCCCTTGGATATATTTTGTATATCCAAGACCTCTTCTCCTAATTTAAAATTAACTCCATTATCAAATGCAATTTCACCATAGGAGATTGCTAAATCATATGGTGATATAATTCCAGTATTTTTAGAATAAATAGCTTTTCTTGCATTTTCATTTAGACCTGGTTCTATTTCATGTATATCAGAAGAATTCAATAAATATATATTTTTTATTCCTCTTTTTAAAGCTCTATCATATATTCTAATTAACTTTTCTTCACTTTTTTCACTATTTGCCACAAGCAAATATCCTTTTTTTTTAAAACAAATATTAAACTTAGATGCTAAACCAGGCATAAGTCTATTACCCATAAGTTCTAATTTAGCCAATAATGTATCTTCACATTCCAATCCGTCATAAACTATAGAGGAATTTATCAGTGCTACATCATCAGCTATATCATAGTCCTTTTCAATCAGTGCTATATTTAAATTATATTTAGAAAGCTCGTAAGAAACCGCACATCCTACTATTCCTCCACCCAATATAATTACATCATAATCCATGTTAAATCTTCCTTTCAAAGTAACTAAACAGATTCCTCTATAATCTAAAACCCTATTTTTACTTACTTAACGAATCTATTATTTTACCAAGTTCATCAATGTCTTCTCCATATTTTGCCCAATCACCATTTTTTTGTGAATTTATTGCATCATCATATAAAGCTTTTGCTTTTTTTATCTGCTCACTATTATTAGAAGTTGATACCTGAGCTTGAGAGTTATCACTATTATAACTATTGACATTTTGTTTATAATTAAATATTTGCTGTAAGGCATCATCTATATCTTGAGCCAATATTATCTTATCTCCATAGGATACTATAACTCTTTTCATTTCTGGTATACTGTCCTTTCCATTGGCCCTTAAATACATAGGTTCCACATATAAAAGTGAATTATTTATAGGAACTATTATAGTATCACCAAATTGAACTGTAGAACCATCTTTATTCCAAAGTGATAGTTGTTGAGATATTGTTGTATCTTGATTTAATTTTTGTTTGAATAAATAAGGACTATATATGGTTTTCTCAGGAGGAAATTTATAAAGAATTAGTTTACCATAATTTGAGCCGTCCATCCTAGCTCCAAACAAAGCTACCATATTATCTTTATCCCTCATATTAAAATACTGTAATAATATCATTTCTTCTTTCGAAGCACCTGTAGGTTTCATAACTACATAAGGTGATTCGATTGAACTTCTTTCACCGCTAACTTGTTTTTGATTTTTAGCTACTTCCCATAAATCCTCGCCACTATAGAATACCCCAGGATCTGTTACATGATATTTTCCAAGTATATTACATTGAATATTAAATAAATCTTTTGGATATTTAAAATGCTGTGTCATATCTGATGATAATTTATTTACATTCTTAAATAACCCGGGAAATATCTTTGCGTAACTTTTAATTATAGGATCATTTTTATCCATAATATAAAAATTTGTATTTCCATTTTCAGCATCTACAACAACTTTTACAGAATTTCTTATATAATTCAAACCATTTTGAGGCTGTGAAAAAGGATATCTATCTGAAGCTGTATACCCATCTAATATCCAATAAAGTTTACCACCACTCATAACTATGTATGGATCCGATTCATAATTTAAAAAAGGTGCAATTTTCTTAACTCTATCAGTTATATCCCTATTTATTAATATTTTGCTCTCTTTAGTTATATCCCTAGATAAAAGAAAATTTATATCCTTTTGATTTATTGCAAATAAAATTCTATTAATAATACCTAACTTTATTCCCGCTGTACCTTTGTAATTATTAGTTGCATTGTCGCTTCCCTTTGGATAATCAAACTCATTTAATTTAGTATTCACAACCGCATAATCATCAGTCTTTTCCCCAAAATATATTCTAGGATCACCCAGTTTTATATCTGTAGAGTTTTGAGGCGGCATATCCTTTATAACAAAATTAGGCTGCCCTTCTGAAGTTACAGAATTTACTTTATTCATTACTATACCATAACCATGAGTATATACAAGATGTTTATTTTGCCATGTATTAGGATCTATTGCCTTACTATTTATTTCTCTAGCTCCTATAAATACCTGATTGAACTTTCCATTTATGTAGTATCTATCTATATCGATATTATTAAATTGATAGTAATACCTTATAATTTGAACTTGATTATAAAATTCAAGGGTTGGATCAAAGGAATTTATTCTTATATTATTTATGGTATCCATATTACTATTTATATCTTCTGAAGTTAAATCATTTTTTACCTGAAAAGAAGTAGAATTTATATTTTCAATATTATATGCTTTACGAGTGTAATCTATATTATATCTTATATACGGTTGCTCCAAAGTTTTTTGATTAGATTTTACAATGAAATTTTGCACTACAAAATATGATACACTTTTAGTTACGACCAAAACTGCTATTACAACTATTGAAATTATAATAAACTTAAATCTAGCTTTAATTATACTTATGAATATAACTACAGCCGCAATAATAGATGCCACTGCAATAATTTTATAAAACAATAAACTTACATGAACATCAGTATAACTCGCTCCAAATGCTACGCCATTTCCGCTGTATACGAGTCCAATACACTTTAAAATATATCCTATTGATATAAAAATCATTATAAGAGCAGCTAAAACTGCTAGTTGTTTTCCCGCAAATCTTGTAATATTACTATTTAAAATATCTATTTTACCAAAACCCTTTTTGAAACTTTTTGAAGCAAATCTGTCTTTTATATTTAATAAAAAATATGTAAAAAAAGTTATCAAACTTAAAAAAATTATCAAGCTTAAAAATGCGCTGTATAACGATTGTATAAGTGGTAATTTAAATACATAAAAAGAAACGTCCAAATTTAAAATTGGATCTTTTACATTAAAAGGTACAGAGTTCGTAAACTGTAAAATCCTATACCAATAAGTTGATGCAAATATATATGAAATTACAAACGAAATAATCAAATCAACAATTAAAACTACTCTTTTTTCAATTTTATCTTTATTACTGTTTACTTCAATAACTTTTCTATATTTTATGATACTTATCCGAAGACTTTTATAGTATAACCATATACCTATAAAGCTTATTACAAATAAAGGTAGTATAAGCTTACACATGGCTATAATTTTTGTAAAATAAACTGATAGATATCCTACTTCTTTATACCATTCTACATTGATTACAAAATTTACAATTTTATTTAAAAATAAGATACACAAGACAAGAACTAAAATTAATGTACCAAATGCCAGTCTCTTTTTTTTCACATTAATCACCTCTTTACAAATATAAATAATTTCTAAATATAGCTACTGATAAAAAACAGGAACCACATTAAATATGCAAACATCCATTGATCTTAAAATTACGATTTAATCAGAAATTATATAATTTTTTTCTTCCAAATTACTTATTATATTATGCAATATATCATAAGTATCCGCTACTATAGTATGCAAATGCACACCTCCCGTCAATATCAATAAAGGTTCAGCCTCATACTTATTTATTTTATCTACAAAATTGTCTACATCATATAAATTTTTTATCATAAGCATTCCCTTTATCTCACCATATAAAGGATGCTCTACTATAACATCTTCTATTTTTCCTCCAAATTTAACTATAGTCTTAAGTTCATCTTCTATTTCATTTGTTTTATGTGAAACAGCAATTACCTTCCTAACTAGTTTCTTTTCTATTTTGGGAATTAAATATCCGTCGGGAGTAGCTATTATACTTTTACCTTCAGCCCTTAAGATTGCTATATCTTTAACTATTATCTGTCTGGTAACACCTAATTTTTCAGCTAAAATATGGCCTTTTTGAGGTTTATCACTTTTTTCAAGAATTTCTCTAATACATATTCTTCTGTCTTCTGAGTTCATACTAACCTCCAATAACATATTTTTAAAGCAAACAATTATATTCATATTACCATTATATCATAAAAACTGGAATAACTTTATAGACAATTAAAAGAAACTACTTAAATATAATTAAAATTATCCCTTATCTCTTAATTCCTTTTATCACAATATCTAAGTATATCAAGTTCTAGATCATCAATTATTTTTTCATTATGATGATTTTCTACTAAATAAAGTAATCTATCATCCTTTTCTATTTTTCCTAATAACTTTTTCCCCAATTTAGCATGATTATAATATACATTTATCTTTTTATTTGTGGAAAACTTTTTTAACCTTCCTCTAGAAAACTTGTCTCCTAACACCACAATGGACTTATCTATTATATTTAACCTACCATATATTTTTCCTATATCATGCAAAAGTGCTCCCTTTAACAATAAATTTATATTTACCGCCTTATATTTATTATTACAAATATTTTGTACATCATAAGCCACTTTTACAGAATGTTTTTGTTCCTGTACAGACAACTTGTTAAATAGCTTTAATTCTTTTATATTTAAGATATATTTTATAAAATCAACATCATCTTTATTAATTTTAGCTATAATAGCCCAATAGAATTGCTTCATCCTATAAAATACCATTTATCTATCACCTTTCAATTCAATACATTATCCATAAATATAAATTAAGATAATATTTTATATAATAAAAGAACTACATAATAATGTAGTTCTTTTTTATGTNTGTAGTTCTTTTTTATGTTTATGGTGGAGATAAAGAGATTCGAACTCTTGACCCTCTGCGTGCAAGGCAGATGCTCTCCCAGCTGAGCTATACCCCCGTATGGTGGACCTTCAGGGACTCGAACCCCGGACCAACCGGTTATGAGCCGGTTGCTCTAACCAACTGAGCTAAAGATCCATATATTACCTGGCGATGACCTGCTCTCCCACAGGGCCTCCCCTGCAGTACCATGGGCACTGTGAAGCTTAACCTTCCTGTTCGAAATGGTAAGGGGTGTTACCTTCACGTTATTACCACCAGATATTATTATCATATAACTTTGTCAAAATAAATTGATTCATAACTAATATCATCTTAATGTTTATACACAATAATTTTTCATCACAGTTTTATATTATACTGTGCTTTTAATGAAGTGTCAATACCTTAATAAAAACTTATTATCAATTTATTTGCATATAGCTTTATTCTTCAAACTTCTATCTCTGTTCTCTGAACTT
>NZ_JBGEWD010000019.1:0-52464 GCF_041205085.1 Clostridium moutaii | reverse complement strand
TTAAAATAATAAATATATATCCCTTTTTCATTTTTATAATCCCTCTCTAAAATATATTTATGTTAATGTTTTGCTTAAATTTTAATACCAATATAGTTTACTATGCTGATTTGGGATTTCTTGCTAGTAACTCTTAAAATATAAAAATTGAATCCGTACTACATATAAATAATATGTAGTACGGGTATTCCATTTAAACTTTTTATTTCTATATTGTCTGTATCATGTAAATATATTAAATATTATCTCTGTAGCAAGGTTCCCAGATTTCATTTTCTACCGCTTTTCTAGCATCGGATATAGGTACCCTGTTTAAGCCTTCTTTTATGGCTTCTTCTACTACAGCAGTTGCCACTAGTTTTGAAGCTTCTCTTAATTTAGCTACAGGTGGAAGTATAGGAGCTCCTGGTTTCGAAAGATCCTGCAGGGATGCAATACCATGTGCTGCAGCAGATAACATTCCATCAGTTACTATTCTTGATTTTGCAACTATTATTCCAAGGCCCAATCCAGGATAGAGAAGTGCATTATTAGCCTGACCTATGGTATAAGTTACTCCTTTGTAATTTACAGGATCTGATGGACTTCCTGTAACTACAAGTGCCCTGCCATCGCTCCATTTTATCATATCCTGTGCCGTTGCTTCACAGAGTTTTGTAGGATTGGAAATAGGCATGATAGCTGGCCTTTCATTTACTTCAGCCATGGATTTTATTACTTCTTCTGTAAATGCGCCATGTACACCGGATGTTCCAATAAGCACGGAAGGTTTAACTTTCCTTATTATTTCAGCAAGATCCTTTAATGGTTTTTTAAATTCTCCCTTTGGTCTGGCGTACTTTTTTTGGCCTTCAGTAAGATCATCTATATCTTCTGTCAATAATCCCTGACGATCTACAAGATAGAACTGTTTTTTAGCTTCTTCCTGTGATAGCCCATTTCTTACCTTCTCAAGAAATATTTGGTCAGTTACACCTATTCCAGCAGTACCAGCTCCAAATACCATTACCCTGTGATTTTTTACAGGTGTGTTGGTAGCCCTGGCTACGGCATTTATAGCGGAATTCATCATTACCCCGGTACCTTGAATATCATCGTTGAAGGTGCAGATTTTATCTCTGTATTTTTCCAGAATGGTTCTTGCATTTCCACGGCCAAAATCCTCCCAGTGAAGAAGTACTTCCGGGAACAGTTCAAGGCTTATCTCTACAAATCGATCTATAAAATCATAATATTTTTTGCCAGTAACCCTTTTGTGCCTATTTCCAAGATAAGAGGGATCATTCAAAAGTGCTTCATTGTTGGTTCCTGCATCTATTACCACAGGCAGGACATTTTTAGGATTTACACCTGCAGCCACAGTATAAACTGCTAATTTTCCAACTGAAATATCAACTCCTTGAACTCCCCAGTCTCCTATTCCAAGAACTCCTTCTCCATCTGTTACAACTATAAGTTTGATTTCATCTAAATCCTTTAGGGATAATTCAATGGATTTTTTTATATTTTCAGGATGGTCCACTGACAAGAAAACTGCATCTTTGGGAGTGTCGTAGTTCCTAGAGTAGTTTATAACTGCATCTCCTATAGTGGGTGTGTAGATTACTGGCAAAAACTCGGTGATATGCTTTCCGACCAGGTAATAAAATAAGGTTCGATTTGTATCATATATATTCATAAGATAAAGATGTTTTTCAAGATTACTGTCAAAATCCTTGGATCTATCATAAGATAGTTTTTCCTGCTCATCTATGGTTCTTACTGTATCAGGCAAAAAACCTGTCAAATCATATTTTTCTCTTTCTGCTTTTGTAAAAGCAGTTCCCTTGTTTAAAAATGGATTTCTCAATAAATCCTGTCCTTTTAAAGTACTCATCTATAAACACTCCTTTTTAATAATTGATCTTTATTTTAATCTTCAACATAAGGTAAAACCGAATTTGCATATGGGATAACCAATACTTGTGCATTATCTCCATATTTTTTTAATGCAGCGTCCAATCCTTCCTGAGCAGATTTAACAGGGTGCATAAAAATGCCTTTTACAATTTCATCACTCATTGCTGAAACAAGATACACTTTAATTCTTTCAAGAACTGTACAAATGACAGCTGCCTTATGGGCACCCAATCTAAAGTCTTCTTGTATCCACTTTACAGGCTCATGGGTATTTTTCGCTTTCATCATCCAATCCTCAAATAGTTTTTCACCAAATCCTTCCTTGCATTCTGCAAGAAGGACTATACTGCCTCCATCTTTTACGGCATAACTGGCATTTTCCAAACCTTTCTGGGATTGGTATAAATTTATATCCTTTGGATAACCGCCGCAGGATGCAACTACAATATCCACTTTTTTATCCAACCTCATTTTGTACATTTCATCTATATATTTAGTGCCTTCTCTATGAGCTCTTATGGGGTGTCCAGCTACTACCTTTATAATCTCTTTATGGCTATTCAATACAGCATTTACCATAAAGTTTACTCCCACAATAGTACCTGCCTCGTCAATATCTTCTCTCATGGGATTCCCTTCACATTTTCCAGGCATTGTTCCTGGTCTTATCATCATTATATGATTTGTTTCAATGGTTCTTTTACTGCAAACACCTGGCAGAACAGCTTTATTGCCGCCGCTATAACCAGCCTTATAATGGAATTCCATATTGCCTGTGGCTATAATGAAATCTGCCTCAGCTACAGGTTTAAATACATCTACAGGAGTTCCTCTGGAAGTTGTTCCAATATGAACACAGTCATCTATATTGTGATTAATACATCTTATTTTATCATATATGTATCGACCAACTAATTTTTTCATCTCTTCTTCAGTTTGCTTCCTATGATATCCAAGTCCAAAAACTATAGTTATGTCATCATAATTTATTCCCGATTCAGTGAGCTCTTCTATTATTGGTGGAAGTAAAATATAAGACGGTGCAGGACGCGTTATATCACTTACAAGTATCACTATATTGTGTTTACCTTTAGCCAGTTCACCTAAGGCTTTTGATTCTATGGGATTTTTTAAAGCCCGTCTTACTTCTCCTTCAGGATCTGACACTGAAGGTAGATTCTTTGCATTTAAAACACCTAAAAGATTTTTACTGGGTATATTTATTGTATCATATGAGTTTTTATATTTAAGTTTAATTTGTTCCATTAATTTCACCCCTTTATCTATTTTTAGTACACACCAATTATATTACACCAAACAGGTCCTATGCCAAGCCAAATAATTACATAGACTATGCCAAGTATAAAATTTAAACTCCACCATTTATTCTGGCTGACATACCCTGAGCCAAATAAAAGCGGAGCAGGTCCATTGCTATAATGTGTAGTTGATGCAAATAGATTTCCAAAGAATCCTAAAGTTAAAGCTGCCAACATAGGTGGTATTCCACCAGCTATTGCTACTGCAAGAAATGCCGAGTACATGGCACTTACGTGAGCTGTGGCACTTGCAAATATATAATGACTGTAAAAATAAGCCAAGATTAAAACCACAAGAATAATTTGCCAGCTGAATCCTTTTACACTTCCGGCGATTAATTTACTAAACCAAGGAATGAATCCCAATTCATTTAATTCATTTGCCATCATTACCAGAACTGAAAACCATACTAAAGTATCCCATGCTCCCTTTTCACTTTTTATATCATTCCAATCAAGTACTTTGAACAGTAAAAGCAGGGACAATCCTATAAAGGCGGTTAAAGTTGCATCTATTTTGGTTATAGTTCCAGTAACCCATAATAACAGCGTCATAACAAAGATGAGAGACATATACTTTTCATTTTTCGTAAGAGGTCCCATTTTTTTCAGCTGTTCTTTGGCTATTTCAGGTGCATTAGGCGTTGTTTTTATTTCAGGCGGATATATCTTGTATATTATAAGAGGAACTAATATAAAAGATATAACACCTGGTAAAAGTGCTGCTAAGAACCAGCCAAACCATGTTATGTGGACATTTAAGCTTCCTGCAAGGGTCTGGGCCAGTGGATTTGCAGCCATAGCAGTGAGAAACATTGCTGAAGTTATTATATCACCATGAAACTCAGAAAATATAAGAAAGGATCCTATTTTTCTTTCTGTGCCATCTTCCGGTCTTGAACCAAAAGATTCCGAAAGAGATTTAACTATAGGATAGACTATGCCCCCAGCTCTTGCTGTATTGCTTGGTGTTGCCGGAGCTATGACAAGATCGCAGCATAAAATTGAATAACACAATCCCAGTGTTTTTTTACCAAACAATTTTACAAATTGATAAGCTATTCTTGAACCCAGTCCCGTTTTTATAAATCCTCTTGAAATAAAGAAAGCCATAACTATAAGCCATATACTACTTTGACTAAATCCAGAAAGGGCTACCTTGATAGTTGTAGTGTTGGTAACAGCCGTCATAGTTAAACCCATCATAGATACAGCACCAATAGGGAGCGGCTTTAGTATACATCCAATTATAGTAGCAACAAAAATAGCAAACATATGCCATGCTTTAGCTTTAACACCTGCAGGAGTTGGTATAAACCAAATTACCACTCCCACAGCAACAGCTATGAGAAGCTTTACATACATACTTTTAGAATTAGAAAAAGATGTTTTCCCTTTTAAAGAATTTACTTCCATAACAAATTTTATCCTCCTTCTACAATTTATTTTAAAATTTACTTATATTATATATTCAAAAGGTTTACATGTTAAATATTGTTTGTTTATTTACTTATAAGTAATGGTTATAAGTTCTTAATATTTTAATTACTGTTATTGCTATGAATACTACATTTTATGACAATTATTATTAAAGAGGATTTTAGATAAAAAATATGTAGGCTGTTGCAAATTTATTTTGCAACAGCCTACATATAAGTTACATATTTATTATACTATTTTCTCATAAGTTTTCAAGTCAGGCTAAATTCACATTCACATTGAGCTCCATTTGAGACTGGTGACTTTCTATTTTCATAATAGATTTTTTTACTTCATAGTTATCATTTATAGACATTTTGATCTGGAATCTAAAATCCTTTGATTCATGAAATTGTTTCATGAAATCATGAAATTTATCATGTGTGTCTCCAAAGTTGCAATTTTCATGTAAATTATGATGTTGATGATGAATTGGGTTATTATGAATACAGTTACTATCTTCTTTAGCATGGTTATTTATAATTTCAAGTAATAGTTTCTTCACATCTTCAGAGACTTTATCTGAAATTAAGGAAAGAGTATACCCATTTTCCTGATCTTTTTCAATTTCCATGTCATTTAACATTCCAAATAACAATTTAATTTTATTTAGTTTGTTTTCGTGATTTAATTCATGAATATGAAATTCATTGTGTTCGTGAATGTGAAATCCGTTGTGAATATGTGACATAAATGAATGATGAAGCTTTTTTTCATCTTGGGAAAAACCTTCTAATTCAGTGCAAAAGTTTCGCCTTAATTTTTTACCATCAAATAGAATTTCCTGATTGAAACTGGATTTGAGTTTTTCTTTAGTATTTTCCTTCTCAAAGTTGTTATTTACTTCAAATACTTTATTGCCTCCCTTTATTCCAGACATATTAAAGCTGCCTTTAATATCTTCTTTTTGTTTGACTGAACCTATTAAATCATAGATAAATTTAATTTTATTCATGTATACCCTCCTAAATTTTATTTATAATGTGATTCTAGTGGTTGAGGTTAAAAATACGTTAAAGATATTTTAAAAATTTTATAAAGAATTTTAAAATTTTAGAATTAGGATTTTTTTATAGGATATTATATAATTATTTATAAAAGAAAGATTATATGAGTATAAGGGAGTGATTTTCAGTGAAGAGAATATTGGTGGTTGTGGATTATCAAAATGACTTTGTAAACGGTAGCTTGGGGTTTGACAAGGCAGTTGCACTGGAAAGTGGAATTGAACAAAAAATTAAGCAGTATAAGGAAAATGGCCATGAAGTGGTATTCACCTTTGACACCCATAAGGATAATTATCTGCATACGCAGGAAGGAAAAAATCTACCTGTTCCACACTGTATAAGAAATACAGAAGGATGGAATTTATACGGAAGGGTTGCTGATCTATGTGATGAGAGCACCAGATGCTTTGAAAAAGCAACATTTGGCTCACTAAGGCTGGCAGAGTACCTTGCACAAAATGGATATGATAGTGTTGAGCTGATTGGCGTTGTGTCCAATATCTGTGTTATATCCAATGCTGTTTTAGCAAAAGCTGCATTGCCGGAAGCTGAGATTATAGTGGACGCCTCTTGTACTGCCAGCAATGATGATAGTTTGAATCAGAAGACCTTGGATATCATGGAAGGAATGCAGATAAAAGTAATAAACAGATAAAAAATTTACAAGTTTTTGCTGTTCTTTATTGTCTGCTTTTTTCTGAATCTGCGCACTTTCATAAGAGTTGCACAGGTATTGTCACACCACTTCCGTGTATGGCTTCTGCTCTCGTCATAAAAAATCCATTTACATTCAGGATTTTTACAAAGCTTGATTCGTTCTATGTCATAATCTGTTATGATTTCAATAAAAGATGAAATTATTTCAAAGATGAGCTGATTTGAGTTAAATTTATCAGGAACAGTACTCAAATAATAGCTTTTATCTTCTTTTTTTAAAACCGTATAAAAGGAAAAGCATGTAAGGTATCTGTTTATTTTATCAATATCTTTTTCATAGATTGTGTTTTTCGTACATAAATCATTTATAATATGATTTAAAAAATTTCTAAGCTCTAGTAACTTATCAATTAATTTGCTATCAGAAACATCAACAATAGAAACATTCCATTTTTTACAAAAATTTTCCATCAAATTTTTATCCTTTAATGGATCTTTAAAGAATTTATGTGTTTTATACCATTGGCTATTAATAAAATCAATGCATAAAAAATCCAATTTTCGTAACCTCCAATCATAGTATTGACCGTTACTTAATTCAATGCTATGATTAATTATATCAATGTAACTGTATTATGTCAAAATGACAGTTACATAATAAATATATTAAGGAGAATATTGGACATATGGGAAGAGTAACAGATAACTTTATAAAGCATATTGAGTCATATGGTTTTAAAGCACGGATTGTTTCTATTGAACATATTAAAGAAATACAATCAGATATGGAAAATACAAGAAGAATTCATAGAGATATTGATAATTACATAGGAAAATATATAGACAAGTTTAATTATGGGATCTGGGAAAATTCTCTAAAAGCAAAGTCAATTATAATTATAGCGATTCCACAGCCAATAGTCAGAATACATTTTACATTTGGAATGAAAAGGTGTGCTGCTATCATGCCTCCAATGTATTTGTTAAATACAAGCAATGAACTTGAGAAAAAGCAGAAGAAAATAATTGAAGTGACCTCCATTATTGAAAAAATACTTTCTAATGAAAATTTTAAGGCAATAAAAACTAATCTTCCATGCAAGCTTTTGGCAGCAAGAAGTGGTCTAGGTGTATATGGCAGAAATAATATATGCTATATAGATAATGAAAGCAGTTTCTATTGGATTGGCGTATACATGTCAGATATGCCTTGTAAAGATGATTCCTGGCAGAAAAATAGTATTATGAATGCATGCAGAAATTGTAGCTTGTGCTTGAAAAATTGCCCCAGGGGCGCAATAGCAGATGACAGGTTTATAATACATGCAAATAAATGCATCACCTTGTATAATGAATGTGAAGGAGATTTTCCCAAATGGATGGATTCAAATTGTCATAATTCAATAATAGGTTGTATGAAATGTCAAATGATTTGTCCCGTAAATAAAAATTATATTAGAAATATAGAAGATCTTGCTGAATTCGATAATGATGAAACGAAAATGATATTGGTAAAAACTCCGTTAAGTGAATTACCTGAAACAACTTATAAAAAATTAAAGTCAATTAATTTTATAGAGGATTATAACTTACTTGCCCGTAATTTAAAAGCTTTAATAAGTAGTAGATTGTTATAGAATCAATGTTATATATAAAATAAATTTGGAAATCTTATAATTTTAAGGAAATATTAAGAAAGCTGTTTTAAAATCATTGTGTATAATTTTAAAAGGAGGCTTTAAAATGGGAATTTCATCAATTTCTTCCATACCAAATGCGGGTATATCAATAAACAGTGGTGATGATACAAGTCAGCTTGAAAAACAAATAGCAACTATTCAGCAGCAAATACAACAGGAAAATTCAAGTAAGGATGATGAACAGACAAAAAAAGCTAAAATACAACAATTACAGGCTAGATTGGAACAGATTCAAGCTCAAATTCAACAAAGTCAATCACAAAAAATAGAGCAGACTTCTGGCAGTCAGGTTAAAGATTCGAAAAATAGCTCTGAGGATAAAGCTAATTCAAAGAATTCAGACAACATAATTGATATATTTGCTTAGATAGAAAATTCAATTCTTTTCATTTACATGCAATAAATTATATGCTATATTTGTTAGTAAAATAGCTTATACCTTATACTAACATTCTATTTGAAATAAATAAAAAAGTAAGAACAATCAACTCTGTAATGATTATATTGACAGAGAAATTTGTTCAGATTTGCTCCAAGATATGGTTGCGACAAATGTAATGTAAACGTACCTTGTGAATATAAAATTCCAACAATCTAGAGGGTATTTATAAATATACGGTTTCTGTTTTTTAAAATTAATATAAATGGAAAGAAGGATGAAGATGTCAAGTTATGAATTAAAGACAAAACAATTTCTAATTACAGTCCCTGCCGGCAAGAGATTGATTGCCAAGGCAGTGATTTCTCTTAAACAAATACAAAAAGCATTGAAAAGCAATATTATTGTTATTGCCGGAGGAACTACAAATGGTTATATTGCCGAGGAATTATTATCATTAATCGGACAAAAGGGAGATTTCTCCAAAGAATTCTTTTTCCGTGGAGTTAACCTGGGGACAGGTAAAAAAATAAATACCCAAGGTGAATTTTATTTTAATATGGATATAGTTATTGAAAAGGGAAAATGGATTAGGGGAAAGACCATATTTGATGTGGTACAAGATCTTGGGCTTGGAGATATTATACTTAAAGGTGCTAATGCCATTGATGCTGAAAGAAAATTGGCTGGTATCCAGATTGCAAACCCAACTTTTGGGACAAGCGGACCTATTCTGCAAACCGTTATGGGAAGACGTACAGAACTTATAATTCCTGTTGGATTGGAAAAACGAGTTTTCGGAAATATAGGGGAAATTGCAGCAAAGGTGAATTCTCCATCTACTACTGGATTGAGACTGCTTCCTATAAGCGGCAACATAATAACGGAACTTGAAGCCATTGAAATTCTTACGGGAGCTTCCGGGGAACTTGTTGCTGCAGGAGGCGTTTACGGTGCAGAAGGTAGTTATTGGATTGCGGTTACCGGGACAGATGCACAACTTTTAACTGCATCTGATATAATACGTTCTGTTGCCAAGGAACCACCTTTCCCAAACTAATAATACTTATTAATTGAAGAGCCATGAAGTGAAATTTTATACTTCATGGCTCTTTACAGTATATCTAAATAGATTTGATGAAAAACATTTCATTCAATATATGCAGTATACAATCATATACTATAAAAGATAATTTTTTAGGAGGAATACCTTTGTTTTTTTCTTATCCCTATTATGGCTATAAAACACAGTGCCAAAAGGTTCCAATAGCATTTCCACCTCAGCATCAATCTGTGCAGCCTGGACTTGAATATATTATGGAACCGAGACCAATATTTGATAACCCCGATTATACTGGAGGTTGCAAATTGAAAGATAAAGTTGCACTGATTACAGGCGGTGACAGCGGTATTGGAAGAGCTGTATCTCTGGCTTTTGCCAAAGAAGGTGCAGATATTGTTGTTGTATATCTAAATGAACACGAGGATGCAAGAGAAACTAGAGATCTGGTGGAGGAGCAGGGAAGAAGATGTATTTTAATTCCCGGGGATTTGAGAAAAGAATCCTTTTGTAAAAAAATAATTGAGGATACCATTTCTGCTTTTGGACATCTGGATGTGTTGGTGAATAATGCAGGTGTGCAATTTCCTCAGAGCAGGCTTGAAGATATTAGTTCCGAACAATTTGAAGATACTTTTCGTGTAAATATTTTTGCAATGTTTTATGTTACAAAAGCTGCCATCAGGTATCTCAAAGCTGGAAGTACAATTATAAATACAACTTCAATTAATGCCTACAGGGGGAATAAGATCCTCATGGATTATTCAGCAACAAAGGGGGCCATTGTAAGCTTTACCAGATCACTGGCCCTTTCACTTGTATCAAAGCATATAAGGGTTAATGGCGTAGCTCCGGGACCTATCTGGACTCCACTTCAACCTGCAAGTTATCCAGCAGAATATATTACAACCTTTGGAACGGATACTCCTATGAGAAGAGCAGGACAGCCTGTGGAACTTGCACCTACTTATGTTTATCTGGCATCTGATGATTCCACCTATGTCACAGGACAAATTCTTCATGTAAATGGGGGAAGCTTTATAAGTTCCTAAGGTGATATAATTACAAGTCCACAAATAACAAATTAAACTGTTGACTTTAAATTAAAGTTATGATATTCTAGACTACAGTAAAATTAAATACTAAAAGCCCTTTAAAACTAGTTCTGAGAAGCTGGGAAGGCCTGGTAGAAATTTAAATGTTATTATAGTATAAAATAGTGCCTTTCAAATGTGAAGGCACTTTTTTGAACCTTTAAATTTTAGTACAGAGATACTGAGAAGGAGGAATAGAAATGTTAAAAGGAAGACACTTGATTGACATAATGGATTTTTCAATAGAGGAACTGGATGAAATATTTAAATTGTCCAATCAGATAATTTCAAAAGAAGAACAATTTTCTCATTTGTGTGAAGGTAAGTTACTGGCTACTTTGTTTTATGAGCCCAGTACCAGAACCAGATTGAGTTTTGAATCTGCCATGATGAGGTTAGGCGGAAAAGTCATAGGATTTTCGGATGCGGGTTCAAGTTCTGTTTCTAAGGGTGAAAGTATAGCAGATACCATAAGGGTAATTGGCTGCTATGCAGATATAGCTGCCATGAGGCATCCAAAAGAAGGAGCACCTAAAATTGCATCCATGTATTCCAACATACCTGTTATAAATGCAGGAGATGGAGGACACCAGCACCCTACTCAAACTCTTGCGGATCTTTTAACCATTAAATCTATAAAAGGAACAATGTCTAATCTAAGGATAGGATGTTGTGGAGATTTAAAGTTTGGAAGAACAGTGCATTCACTTATTAAAGCCATGTCTAGATATGAAAACAACAGTTTTACATTAATATCTCCCAAAGAATTAAAAATCCCAGATTATGTAAAAAAAGAATTGGATAATAAAAAAATTGAGTACAGCGAAACCAGTAATTTGGAAAGTACTATAGGATCTCTGGATATACTTTATATGACCAGAGTTCAGAAGGAAAGGTTTTTTAATGAAGAAGATTATATAAGATTAAAAGACAGCTATATATTGGATAAGGAAAAGATATCCAGGGCAAAAGACGATATGATAGTTTTACATCCGCTGCCCCGGGTAAATGAGATTTCATATGAAATTGACAGTGATCCTAGAGCTTGTTATTTTAAACAGGCCAAATACGGTATGTATGTCAGAATGGCACTTATAGTGAAATTACTTGGAATTCAATAAGGAGGAGAAATAATGCTTACTATAAATAGTATAAAAAATGGAATTGTAATTGATCATATAAAAGCTGGATATGGAATGAAAATATATAAGTATCTGGAACTGGATAAAGCTGATTATTCTGTAGCTCTTATAATGAATGCAGAAAGCAGCAAGCTGGGGAAAAAGGATATAATTAAAATAGAAAATAATCTGGAAATGGATTTTGCTGTATTGGGATTTATAGATCCCAATATAACAATTGACATTATAAAAGATGAAAAAATATATAAGAAGATAAAATTAAAATTACCAAATAGAATAGAAAATATAATAGAGTGTAAAAATCCAAGGTGTGTAACTTCTGTAGAAAAAAATATACCTCATATTTTTAACCTGGTAGATGAAAAAACAGGAGAATACAGGTGTGAATACTGTGATCAGATATATGAAAATTTATCTCTGTAAATAAGAGAGGGCTGAAATTTTGAAAGGATGATATAAATGGAGCTTCTCGTAAAACATGCCAGGATAGTGGACTGTTCTCAAGATTTTCTGGGAGATGTTTATATAAATAATGGAATTATAAGCAGAGTTGGAGAAAGCCTAGAGGAAGATTGTGAAACCATAGATGCCAAAGGGCTTTCACTTATGCCATCTTTGGTGGATTTACATGTACATTTTAGAGAACCGGGATTTACAGATAAAGAGGATATAAGAACCGGCTGCAGGGCTGCAGTTAGAGGCGGATATACCATGGTAAATCTTATGGCAAACACAAATCCTCCCTGCAGCAATATGAAGATTGTAGATTATGTATTAAAAAAGGTTCGGGAAGTTGGACTAATAGACGCACATCAATGTGTATCCATAACTAATAATTTTAATGGAGAGGATATAAGCCATTTAGATAAGCTTGATGAAAATGTAAAAATAATATCTGAAGATGGAAAAGATGTTATGGATGGTAAAATAATGTTGGAAGCCATGATGAAGGCTAAAAAATCAGGAAAAATAGTAATGTGCCATTCAGAGGAACATTCACTTTCAAATATAGATATGAGGCTGGCGGAGAATATAATGACCTGGAGGAACATAGCATTTTCAGAATTCACGGGGTGCCCTGTACACATAGCTCATGTAAGTACTAAAGAGGCTATGGAATATATAATAAGGGCAAAAAACAAGGGAGTAAATGTAACCTGTGAAGTTACTCCACATCATATAATACTTTCAGGAGACAATTACAGGGTAAACCCACCAATTAGGGATAAAGAGGATGTAAGTTATCTCATAGACAGCATAAAAAAAGGATGGGTGGATGCTATAAGTACGGATCATGCTCCGCATACTAAAGAAGACAAGGATAAGGGTGCAGCAGGCATATCGGGCATAGAGACAGCCTTTAGCCTGTGTTATACAAAACTTGTAAAGGGTGGATATATAACTTTAAATAAACTTTCTGAATTAATGTCTAAAAATCCTTCTGAAATATTGAAGATAAAAAAAGGTCGTATAACTCCCGGATATGACGGTGATTTGATTTTAGCAGATTTAAATGGGGATTATATAATACAGGGACGTGAATTTGAATCCAAAGGTCAAAACACTCCTTTTGAAGGACATAAGGTATTTGGAAGGGTGCTTAGGACCATAAAAGCCGGAAAAATTGTGTTTCAGCAGAAAATCTGATACTTTTGGTTGGAGGAGGTTATTTATGATTATAGATAAATTGTATTCCCAAGTGGCTGAAAAGGGAAATGTGTGTGTGGGTTTGGATACGGCTTTGGAATACATACCTAAAAGTGTATTAGACTCACATCAAAATGCAGAAGATGCCATATTTGAATTTAACAGGAACATAATAGACAGTACCTGTGATATAGCTGCCTGTTACAAAGTACAAATTGCATATTATGAGGCACTTGGTATTGAAGGAATTAGGGCTTATAGTAAAACTTTACAATATATAAAAAGTAAAAATTCCATAGCTATTGCGGACATTAAAAGAGGAGATATAGCAAAGACAGCAGAAATGTATGCCAAGGCTCATTTTCAGGGGGATTTTGAAAGTGATTTCATAACACTTAATCCATATATGGGTTTTGATACAATAGAGCCATATTTACCTTATGTGACAAATGAAAATAAAGGATTATTTATACTTATACGGACTTCAAACAGGGGAGCAAAAGATATACAGTATGTAGATACAGCAGAAAATAAAAAATTATATGATATAGTGGGTGAAAAAATAAACGAACTTGGCAAAATGTATCTTGGAAACTGCGGCTACAGCGCTCTTGGGGGAGTAATAGGCTGTACCCATCAGGAAGAGGGGGCTCAGCTGAGGAGTAATTTAAATACCACATTTTTTTTGATACCTGGATATGGAGCTCAAGGTGGAACAGCAGGGGATATTTCAATTTATCTTAAAGATGGAAATGGCGGTGTGGTTAATTCTTCAAGAGGTATATTACTTGCCTATAAAACCAGAGGAAATGGTGAAAAAAACTATGGGGAATGTGCAAGAGAAGAGTGTATTAAAATAAGAAATAATATATGGAAATTCAGATAATAATTTTTAGAAATGGGGAAGAAATGTAGTGGAGAGTAAGTTAAACTACGTGGTTAAGGAAGTATATGAAAATAAAAAAGTAACTGATAATATATACAAACTTGAAATAAGGGGCAATTTTAAGGGAATACCGGGGCAATTTTATATGCTTAGATGCTGGGATTCGGATCCTGTATTGGCCAGACCTGTAAGTATACATGATTTGGAGGAAGACAAGATAACTTTTTTATATCAGGTGGTGGGAAGAGGAACTGAAAAGCTGTACAATTTAAGAAGAGGAGATAAAATTAAACTTTTAGGTCCTCTGGGAAATGGATTCAGCAGGGGAAACCTGAAGGGGAAAACTGCTATAATAACCGGCGGAATAGGTATTGCTCCTATGTTTTATCTTGCAAGGGATATAAAAGATCAGAGTTTAAATGCCAAAGGAAGTATAGAAGAGTATAAGGTAGATTTGTATGCAGGATTTAAGGATGATGTATATTCCATAAAAAAGTTTCAGCCTTTTGTGGATAATATATATATATCAACGGAAAATGGAAGCCGTGGAATAAAAGGTTATGTTACAGATGAATTCAAACCTGAAATTTATGATATGGTATTGTGCTGTGGACCTGAGGCCATGATACAAAAGGTGGTAGAAAAATGTATGAAAGAGAAAGTAAAAGTATATGTATCTATGGAAAAACATATGGCATGTGGAATTGGAGCTTGTCTGGTATGTACCTGCAATACCACTTCTGGAAATAAAAGAGTATGCAAAGATGGTCCGGTTTTTTCGGGTGAAGAAATAGTATGGTAAATTTAAAAGTCATTATTTGGAGAGGAGTTCATTGAGTTGTTGAATATATGTGGTGTAAACTTGAAGAATCCTGTAATTGCTGCATCGGGAACCTTTGGATTTGGAGAAGAATACAATGAGATTTATGATGTATCCAAATTGGGGGCAATATGTTCCAAGGGAATTACTTTGAATAAAAGAGAAGGAAACAAGGGCATGAGAATTTTTGAAACTACAGGAGGCATATTGAACAGTGTGGGACTTCAGAATCCAGGCATAGAACATTTTATAAATATTGAACTTCCAAAAATGAAAAGATACAATACAGTCATTATAGCCAATTTGGGGGGGAGTACTTTAGAAGAATATGTTGAGGCTGCACAAAAATTAAGTGATTCGGATGTGGATATTGTAGAGCTTAACATATCTTGTCCCAATGTAAAGAGCGGAGGCATGGCTTTTGGGATAAAATCCGAAATAGCTTATAAAGTAGTGAAAGCTGTTAGAGCGGCATGCAAGAAGCCACTTATGGTGAAGTTGTCTCCAAATGCAGAAGATATTGTGGATATGGCCTATAGGTGCTGTGAAGCCGGAGCAGACAGTATATCCCTTGTAAATACATTTAAAGCTATGGCAGTGGATATAAAAAATAAAAGAGCGGTATTTGACAATGTGACTGCAGGACTTTCTGGTGGCGCAATAAAGCCAATAGCTCTCAGGATGGTATATGAGGTTTCAAAAATTGTAAAGGTTCCTGTAATTGGAATAGGGGGAATATGCAGCTGGGAGGATGCCTTAG
This sequence comes from Clostridium moutaii, assembly GCF_041205085.1. Lineage (NCBI taxonomy): Bacteria > Bacillati > Bacillota > Clostridia > Eubacteriales > Clostridiaceae > Clostridium > Clostridium moutaii. The sequence continues at coordinate 36,615 of NZ_JBGEWD010000019.1, read as the reverse complement.
AGTTTATTATGGCAGGAGCAAGTGCAATTCAGGTTGGAACCGCAAATTTTATTAAGCCGGATATATGTTTGGATATAATAGATAACATAGAAAAATATATGGCAGATGAAAATATAAAGGATCTAGAAGAAATAAGAGGAATAATTTAGGAGGGAAATTATGGATGATTTAGTTATAGATATCTTAAAACAGGCAGGAGCACTTTTAGAAGGGCATTTTTTACTTTCTTCAGGTAAGCACAGCAATAAATATTGCCAGTGTGCCAAGCTTTTGCAATACCCGGATAAAGCTGAAAAGGTATTAGCGGTGATTGCGGATAAATTAAAAGATGTAAATTTTGATAAAATAGTGGGCCCTGCAATGGGAGGGGTAATAGTTTCCTATGAACTTGCAAGACAGACTGGAAAGCCTGGAATATTTGCAGAAAGGCAAGATGGAAATATGACCTTAAGAAGAGGTTTTGAGATAAATCCAGGGGAGAAGATCATAATTTCAGAAGATGTAGTGACTACAGGAAAATCCTCATTAGAAGTTGCCAAAGTAATAGAAAATCTGGGAGGAGAAGTTGTAGGTATATGTTGTATAGTGGATAGAAAATCAAAAGATATTAGGATACCATATCCTGTGTATAGTGCAGTAAAATTAAATATAAGTACTTATAATGCGGAAGATTGTCCTATGTGTAGAAATGGGATGGATTATATAAAACCTGGAAGCAGGGTGTTCAAATAAGTTCGAAGATGATGTATTCATTGAAATATATTTGGGAAGGTTCACAAAAAATTAGTACTATTTCTTAGAATTTTGAGTTATAATAAGTAACGAGTATTCATGTTATTAATATAAAGAATTAAGATAGTTTTATAACTATATATGATTTATATTTATAAATAATTATTTGAATTTATAATTTTAATACTGAGTATAGGAGGAGTTTTTGAGTGGGTAAGCCAAGTATTTTTAGCAAAGAGTATGGAAAGAAAATGCGACGACGCAAGAGAAATATAGTTATACTTGTGATAGCGTGTTTATTGGTAATAGTTCTAGCTGTAATTTACATAAGGGGAGCATTTAAAGATGTGATAAATGGAACAAATAAAATAAAAAGCAATATTTCTGCTGAAAATAAACAAGTAAAGGGTAATAATCAGAGTACAAAAGCATCTTCAATAGATAGTAAAACCCAATCAACAGACAAGAGTGTAAAAAAAGAAGATAACTATAAAATACAATTAAGTGATGGTAAGAATGTAAATTTAATATATGAGGGTAAAGGAAATGATAAGAAATTTAAAAGTGTTACTCCTGGAGATGGAAGCGTAGCTTATGATATAAGCCCATCTGCTAAAAATGTAGTATTATTCGATAATAAATCTCAAAGTATATTGTTAGTGGACATAAATGGAAATAAGCAGGATATGACAAATCAACAATATGTATCTACTACTGGTACGGTAATAACCAAAGATGCTCAGATAGCCAGCAATCCAAATTATATATGGTGCTCTTCACCAAAATTTTTGGATGATAATAATATTGCATATATAAGTCAACTGCCTTGGATTGGCAAGACTGCAAAATATGTCTGGATAGAGAGTTTACAAGATAAAAATCATGTTATGGTTCAGAACATACAAGGAGAAAATATAAAATTTCAGGGATTGACTGATAAAGGGCTTACGGTAGTTGAAGATGGCACAACTGTTTATGTAAATGCATCGGGTTCTGTTACCCAGTAGAAGGTTTATGGACTTCTACTGGGTATTTTCACAGTGAATTATAAAGCTGCTCTAAGGTTAGGTTTAACTTTCTGATAGGGAATACTTTTCTTTTACGAACCTTAGAAAAACTAATCGGGTGTGACAGTGCTTATCTCCCGTTTCGGAGAGGAGTGAGTCTAGTAATGTCAGTCATGAGATAAATATGAATTTGGAGGTATTATGGATATAGGATTATCATCTGCCAGTTTTTATCCACATGTCAATACGGAAGACAGTATAGCTTTAATGAAAAATCTAGGATTTAAAATTGGAGAGATATTTTTAAATAGTGACAGTGAATATGAAGAAGATTTTGGAAAGTTACTTTTGCAGCAAAAATTAGAAAATGATTTTATCATTAATTCCATTCATGCTTTTTCTTCCTCTTTTGAACCTTATTTGTTTGACCGGTATAAAAGAAGAAGAGATGATGCTTTCCTGAAGTTTAAGAAAGTATGTAAATTGGCAAAATTGCTGGGAGCCAGATGTTATACCTTTCACGGCATGAGGTGTGGAAAGTTGCATGAAATTCACGGCAATTTTATTTTCGATATTTATAATAAATTGACATATACAGCAGGCGAGCAGGGTATAAAATTATGTCAGGAAAATGTATTCTGGTGTTTATCCAGTAATACTGATTTTTTGTATGAACTTAAAGAAAAATGTACTGAACCCATATATTTTACCCTGGATATAAAACAGGCTTATAGAGCAGGTAAAACACCTGAAGAATATATAGATGTTATGGGTAGTGCTGTGGAAAATCTGCATGTAAATGACAGGGACGGTGAAAATTCCTGTTTGCTTCCGGGTAAAGGAAATGTAGATTATAAAAAAATACTTTGTAAATTAAAGGAAATAGGATATAATAAAGTGGGTATAATTGAAGTATATAGTGACAATTATAAAAACTATTGCCAGCTGAAGGAAGCTAAAGATTATATTTATAATATATGTAACAGTTAAAAAACTATAAAATTTTATCTGCCTGATGTGAAATTGTAATACGAATATTATAATTTTAGTGGTAAAATATATATAATAAGGTTATCAAGTGGTTCCTAGGTACGGGGGAGATTTCTCATAAGGAACACTTTCAGTTTTCAATATTGAAATTAAATTATAATCAAGGAGTAAAAGTGACAGGTATGATGTATAAATGTGAATGGATATATGATATAATAGCATAGTTGATATAAGCATATAGAGTAATTAGTGGGAGGAATTTTATAATGAATGTTAAGAAGGAAAAGATAGAAGAAAATGTTGTAAAATTAGAAATAACTGTAGAATCATCAAAATTCGATGAAGCAATGAAAAAGGCATTTGCCAAAAATGCCAAAAAATTTAATATACCGGGTTTTAGAAAGGGTAAAGCCCCTATGAATATAATAAAGAAATATTATGGTGAAGGAGTTTTTTATGAAGATGCCATAAATTTCTGTTGTGACGATACATATCCACAAGTATTGGAAGAAAATAATATAAAACCTGTAGATTATCCTCAAATTGATATAATTCAAATAGGAAATGATAAAGATTTCGTGTATACAGCGACTGTAACTGTATTCCCAAAGGTTAAACTTGGAGAATACAAAGATCTTGAAGTGAAAAAAAATACATATAATGTAACAGATGAAGAAGTAGAAAAAGAATTGAAGACAATGCAGCAAAAAAATGCTAGAATAGAAACAAAGGAAGATGGAAGTGTAGAAAAAGGAAATATTGCCATAATAGATTTCAAGGGATCTGTGGATGGCAAGGATTTTGAAGGTGGAGAAGGAAAAGATTACCAATTAGAAATTGGTTCAGGAACCTTCATAGATAATTTTGAAGATCAGTTAATAGGACTAAAAGCAGGTGATTCCAAGGATGTTCATGTAACATTCCCTAAAGAATATGGAAGAGAAGATTTAAATGAAAAAGAAGCCCTATTTAAAGTTACAGTTAAAGAGATAAAAATTAAGGAGTTACCAGAACTTGATGACGAATTTGCAAAGGAAATATCTGAATTTGACACTTTAGAGGAAGTAAAAAAAGATATAAGAGATAAAAAGCAGGCAGCAAATGAATTAAAGGCTGAAGGAGAATTTGAAGAAGCGGTTTTGGATGCGGTTTGTTCAAAGGCAGAAGTAAATATACCGGAAGCTATGATTAAAAAAGAAGTAGATAATATGCTTAAAGATTTGGAGATGAAATTGAAATACCAGGGATTGGATCTTAAAACTTATTATCAGTATACAAATAACACTGAAGAAAAAGTTAGAGATTATATGAAGGAAACAGCAGAAAAAAGGGTGAAAACAGACTTGGTTATTGGAGAGATAGCTAAGGTAGAAGACATAAAAGCAGAAGATGAGGAACTTTTAGAGAGAGCAAAAAGCATGGCTAAACAGTATAGCAGCAAGGACATTGAGAAGATGTCAAAATTAATCTTTGACAGCCAGAAGGAATACTTAAGGACGGATGTAATAAATGGGAAGGTAATAAAGATGTTAGTGGATAGCAGCAAAGTAATAGATTAATATGATAGGCAATCAATTGTTAGAATTTTTTCCAGCAATTGATTTCAAAATATAATATAAATTATTTTTAATGTATACTAATTATAAAAGATGGTTATATAAAAGGAGGAGAGCTTTATGAGTTTAGTACCAGTAGTTGTAGAACAGACAAATAGAGGGGAAAGATCTTACGATATTTATTCTAGACTTTTGAAAGATAGGATAGTAATGTTAAGTGAGGAAGTAAATGATGTAACGGCCAGTCTTGTGGTAGCACAATTGCTGTTTTTAGAAGCTGAGGATCCGGATAAAGACATATATCTTTACATAAATAGCCCAGGAGGATCCATAACCTCTGGAATGGCAATTTATGATACAATGCAGTATATAAAGTCGGATGTATCCACTATATGTATAGGGATGGCAGCTTCCATGGGTGCATTTTTGCTTACAGCTGGTGCAAAGGGAAAAAGATTTGCACTTCCAAATGCAGAGATAATGATACATCAACCTCTTGGTGGATTTCAAGGCCAGGCGACTGATATAGGAATTCATGCCAATAGAATACTGAAAATAAAGAAGAAGCTGAATACTATAATAAGTGAAAGAACAGGTCAACCACTTGAAAAAGTTGAAAATGACACAGAGAGAGATAACTTTATGTCGGCAGAAGAAGCTAAAAATTATGGTTTAATAGATGAAGTTATTACAAAAAAGAAATAACCTTTAGTGAGGTGTAGAAATGGCAAAAAATGATGAAAAAAAGCAACTTAAATGCTCATTCTGCGGTAAGACACAAGATCAGGTTAGAAGATTAATTGCAGGACCAGGAGTGTATATCTGTGATGAATGTATAGAACTTTGTTCCGAGATAATAAGCGATGAATTTGAGGAAGATGTTCAAATAGATATGACTTCAATTCCAAAGCCCATAGAAATAAAAAATTATCTTGATCAGTATGTAATAGGTCAGGAGAGTGCAAAAAAATCATTATCAGTAGCGGTATATAATCACTATAAAAGAATAAATTCCAATAAGGAAAGTGATGATATAGAACTTCAAAAAAGTAATATACTTTTACTTGGACCTACAGGATCCGGTAAGACACTTTTGGCTCAGACTCTGGCAAAGTTTTTAAATGTACCTTTTGCTATTGCAGATGCTACTACGCTTACAGAAGCCGGATATGTAGGCGAGGATGTAGAAAATATATTGCTGAAACTCATACAAAATGCAGATTATGATATAGAAAGAGCTGAACATGGAATAGTTTATATAGATGAAATAGACAAGATAGCTAGAAAATCAGAAAATCCATCTATAACTAGGGATGTATCTGGAGAGGGTGTACAGCAGGCACTTTTGAAAATATTGGAAGGTACCGTTGCTTCAGTGCCACCTCAGGGAGGAAGAAAACATCCCCATCAGGAATTTATCCAGATTAATACTACTAATATATTGTTTATATGCGGTGGAGCTTTTGATGGCATAGATAGTATAATAGAGCGAAGGACTAGGATAAGTACACTTGGTTTTGGTGCAGATATACAGTCTAAAAAGGAAAAGGATATAGGAAAACTTTTAAAGGAAATAATGCCAGGAGATCTTTTGAAATATGGTCTTATACCTGAGTTTGTAGGAAGAATTCCTATTATAGTGACCTTGGATGCACTGGATAAAAGTGCATTGATAAGTATTTTAAAGGAACCTAAAAATGCACTTGTCAAACAATACAAAAAACTTTTTGAATTTGATGATGTGGAGCTTGAGTTTAAGGATGATGCATTGGATGCAATAGCAGAAGAGGCATTGGAGAGAAACACTGGTGCAAGAGGTCTTAGAGCTATTATAGAGGAAACTATGAAGGATGCTATGTTTGATATTCCTTCAAAAGAAGAAATAGCCAAGGTAATAATAGATAAAAATGCAGTTGCAACAGGAAAGCCTGAGGTTATAAATGCTGAGAATGGGAAGAGAACTCCTATTAAATTAAAAAAATCAAGGACACGAAAAGGGCCTGAAACTGCATAAGTTCGTATAAAGAAGAGTACTGATTTCGGTACTCTTTTTTAAGTAAATTTTAGATTATTTACGTCTAATTTAACAAAATGATTATCAACAAAGTATATGGCAATTGAAAAAAATATGTTTTACAGTTATAATAGATTGATCTATTTATTAGTAAAATTGTTGCCATACTATAAAATCTTTTAAAAGGAGGAGAGAGATATGGATAAAAATTTAAGAATTCTTCCTCTAATTCCGTTGAGAGGTATTACTATATTTCCATATATGGTTTTGCATTTTGATGTAGGTAGAGAAAAATCAATACTTGCGTTAGAAGAGGCTATGCTTGCAGAACAAAGAATATTTTTAACTGCACAGAAGGAAGCAAAAACTGAAGATCCCGGTGAAGAAGACATATTTAAGATAGGTACAATTTGTAATATAAAACAGATATTAAAATTGCCTGGAGATACAGTTAGAGTACTTGTAGAAGGTGAATCCAGGGCAATACTTAGGGAATATATTAGTGAGGAACCTTTTTTTAAAGTTAAAATTGAAGTGATAAAAGATGAGGATTATGATAAAAATAAAAATTGTGAGGCACTTGCACGTGCTATAGAAAAAAATTTTGATGAATATATAAAATTATCCGGTAATATACCGGTGGAAACTATAATTACACTGGATGAATTAAATAATCCTGGAAGATTAGCTGATACTGTAAGTTCCTACTTAATGCTTAAACAGGAAAAAAAGCAGGAACTTCTTGAATGTTATGATATAGAAAAAAGACTTGAAAAAGTGCTTTCCATACTGGCAAATGAAATAGAAATTCTGAAATTGGAAAGAAAGATAGGAATTAAGGTAAAAAATAAAATAGATAAAGTTCAAAAAGAATATTATTTGAAGGAGCAATTAAAGGCTATACAGGAAGAGCTTGGAGAAGACGACGAGGATAAAAAAGAGATAAAAAGGTATAAGAATAAAATAATAAGGGCTAAACTGCCTAAAGTTGTTAAAGATAAGGCATTATATGAATTGGATAGACTTAAAAATACGGGTTCTTATTCCTCGGAAGGAGGAGTAATAAGAACTTATCTGGATTGGATATTGAGTTTGCCCTGGAGTATTGAAACTAAAGATAATTTAGATATAAAACTAGCTAGAGAAATACTTGAAAAGGATCATTATGGTCTAAAAGATGTTAAAGATAGAATAATTGAATATTTGGCAGTTAAAAAAATGAGCAATTCTCTTAAGGGACCTATACTCTGTCTTGTAGGACCTCCTGGTGTAGGAAAAACTTCTATTGCAAAGTCCATAGCTCATGCTTTAAATAGAAATTTTGTTAGAATGTCACTTGGAGGAGTAAGAGATGAAGCTGAAATCAGGGGGCATAGGAAAACTTATGTAGGAGCTATACCAGGGAGAATCATATATGGAATAAGGCAGGCAAAGTCAAAGAATCCACTATTTTTATTGGATGAAATAGATAAAATGAGTAATGATTTCAGAGGAGATCCAGCTGATGCACTTTTAGAAGTTTTAGATAGTGAACAAAATAGTACGTTTAGAGATCACTATATTGAATTGGATTTTGATTTGTCCAATGTCATGTTTATAACTACTGCAAATACTCTGGAAACTATTCCAAGGCCACTTTTTGACAGAATGGAAGTAATAGAGGTATCTGGGTATACTGTTGAGGAAAAATTTCATATATGTAAAAAATATTTGATACCTAAAGAGTTAAAAGAAAATGGAATAGAAAATGATGAAATTACCTTTTCAGATTCATCCATATATAAATTGATAGATAATTATACAAGGGAATCTGGAGTTAGAAGTCTGGAAAGAAAAGTTGCTGCTGTTATAAGAAAAGCCATATCAGAGATGATGGAAAAAGATAAAAAGAGTATAAGTATAACTGTCACTAAGGTAAAATACTATCTTGGTTCTGAAGTATTTATCTATGATAAGGCAAATGAAGAAGATAAGGTTGGAGTAGTAATGGGAATGGCATGGACAGGATATGGAGGAGATACTCTTCCTGTTGAGGTAAGTGTTATGCCTGGAAGTGGGAAATTACAATTGACAGGTCAACTTGGAGATGTGATGAAAGAATCCGCTAAAGCTGGATATAGTTATGTAAGGGCAAATTCACACAAATATGGAATTGAAAGTAGTTTTTATAAGGATTATGATTTACATATACATGTTCCAGAAGGTGCAGTGCCAAAAGATGGACCTTCTGCAGGTGTTACCATGGTAACCGCTATGATATCTGCCCTGAGTAAAAGAAAGATAAAACATAATGTAGCTATGACGGGAGAAATAACTTTGACAGGAAGAGTGCTTCCTATAGGAGGATTAAAAGAAAAGAGCCTTGCAGCATATAGGGCGGGCATAGATACAGTTATAATTCCTGAAAAGAATAAAAATGATTTACTGAAGATTCCGAATACAGTTAAAAGCAAGATGAAATATATATTGGCGGATAATATAGATGTCGTACTAAAAAATGCACTTTTAACTAAAGATTAGGTGGGATTATTATGGAAATAAAGCAATCAGAATTTGTAATTTCAGCAGTACGTTCAAATCAGTATCCTAAAGATAATAGAGAAGAGATAGCTTTTGTGGGAAGATCCAATGTTGGAAAATCTTCCCTTATAAATTCACTTGTGAATAGAAAGAAGTTAGTTAAAATAAGTAGTACTCCAGGCAAGACCAGGTTAATTAATTTTTTTTTGATAAACAAAGGGTTCTATTTTGTGGATTTACCAGGTTATGGCTATGCAAAAGTTTCAAAAAAAGAAATGGAAAGCTGGGGAGGGGTAATAGAAGAATATTTGCATGATAGAAAACAGTTGAAGGTAATAGTTCTTATTCTAGATTGCAGACATAAACCAACCGCTGATGACATAATTATGTATAAGTGGATAAAACATTATAATTATAGAACCATTATTGTAACTACTAAAATTGACAAGGTTTCTAAAAGTAAATTGTATAATAATTTAAAAATTATACGGGATACCCTAAAATTAGAAGAAGATGATAGAATTTTAACTTTTTCTTCTTTAAATAAACAGGGTAAGGAAGAAATTTTGGATACTCTGGATTCTATGGTTAATTTTATTCCTAAAGGTTAAGAATTAAACAAGGAGAAATTAATAATGTTTGGATTGAATATTATAAAAAACATTCTAGTCTTTATGATTGTTTATATACCGCCATTTTTAGTATTTGCAAAGTTCTGGAGGGAAGGTAAGAGGAATAATGTAGTTTTGATTCTTATTGGTATATCATATATGGCACTTTCCCTATTTACTGAAAACCTTATTCCATTCATATTTGTAATTATTAACTTGTGGTATATAAGGCGTACAGATGAATTTTACGAATTTGATCTAAAAAATTTTAAATTTTTTAAAGCTTTAAAAATGGTATTTATATTTTATTTGGCTACTATTTTTATATCAGCAATAGAGACAATAGTGCTTTCTAATTTTAAGGTGGAATTAAAGCAGCAGGACATAGTTACCAATATGGCGAGCATGCCTTTAGGGAAGTTTTTAATAATGATTCCTATAGTTATAATATTTGCACCTATATTGGAAGAATTCGTGTTTAGGTGGCTTATATTTGAGAAGATATTTAAAAAGAGAATGGGAATTTATTTGGGAGCATTTTTAAGCAGCTTTTTATTTGCAATAATTCATTTTAGTTTAAATGCATTTCCAATAATATTATGGATCGGGCTGTATAATTGTTACTTAATAAATAAAAAAGGTTATTGGTATGCGGTATTTAATCATTTTACATTTAATTCAATAACTGTAGTTGCACTGTTACTGCAAAAATTAAGGTGATTTTATGAATAAAAAAAAACACTATCAAGATTAAAACGAAATGGAAAATTTTGATAGTGCTTTTTAAATGTAATTTTAATTACTTTCTATGTGTATCTCTACCAGAATTATTGGAATTCATATAGTCATTTAATATTTTAGCTGCATCTGGGGAATTCTGCAACTCTTTTACTGCACGGAGTAGGTCTTCTTTTATAGTTCCTCCGCTTTCTATTTTTGATAATCTATCTTCCAGTTCAGACAGCTGGGATTTTATATTGGAATTGTTAAAGCCTGACGCAGCGGGTTCCCTGGATGAATTTCCTGAATTCAAATTGTTCATAAGTGAGCTCAGCTGATCATTACCAATGCCTTTATTTCCTCCCAATGAAGATATTATGGACAGAAGCTGAGTTATATCTATATTATTTAAAATATCAGCTATATTAAAACCACTATTATAGTTTCGATGGTGTTTCGACATATCATATTCACCTCATTTTTAATGTTCTCTATTTAGTAAATAGAGTTTGTACTTTTATATGTGTGTGCCAAATTCAATTTATACTATATACTATTCAAAATGAATAAATTTGATACAAAAAGGAAAACGTATGATGAAATATTGTAGATAATGAGCGCAATTTAATTTTATATAAAATTTTACTAAAAAAATTATAGAAAATAACGATATAATTAAATGTTACTATAATTTTACACTGGGGGTAAAGAGTATGTCTAAAATTTCTAACTTATTAGAAATAATAATGATAATACAGTATAAGGGATTGACTACTGCATCGGAATTAGCTCAAACTTTAGGAGTGGATAAGAAAACCGTATATAGATATATAAGTAGTCTGAATAAAGCTAATATACCCGTCTACACTAAAAAAGGAAGATATGGCGGGTTTTATATAGATAAGAATTTTTATATGAAGCCCGCAAATTTAACTGAAGAAGAACTTAGTGCACTTCTTATGGCCTCAGAAGTACTTACAAAACAAAATGGATTTATATATGAAAAAGAGCTTAAAAATGCAGTTTATAAAATAAAAGGTGTTTCTATAAATTCAGATATGAACTTAAATGAAATGGATGATACAGGAAGCTTTTCAATAGATTTTATAGGTAATACAGGAAATTTAGAGGATAAGATATCACAGGTAAGCTATTCCATGAGCAGAGGGCGAAGTTTAAACATAAACTATTTTTCAATAAATAAAAATAATCTGACTATGAGAAAGGTAGATCCGTATAACTTAATATTTAAACAAGGAGATTGGTACGTAATAGGGTATTGCCATATGAAAGATGATGTGGAAAGTTTTAAATTGAATAGGATAAAAAGCTTAAAGGTAAGCAATGATATTTACATGAGACCACATACGTTTTCACTGAAGGACTATTTAAATGATCACTGGGAATTGTTTATGGGTGATAAAATAAAGGTAGTAATAAAGTTTAGTAGAAATATGTCTCATTTTATAGAAGATATAAAATGGAACTCAAATCAGCATATAGATGAATTGGAAGATGGGCATATACTTCTCAGCTTATATGTAGATGACATTGAAGATATAAAGGAATGGGTAATGGGCTTTGGAAAAAGTGCAGAGATAATTGAACCTGAAGGATTAAGAAAAAATATAAAATTGGAGTTAGAGGAGTTATATAAAAAATATTAAAATTTTTGATTAATATGAATAATTTATTCATATTAGGACAATATAATAAATGTAATTAGGAGATATAAAAATCTCCTTAGCATCAAATAATACAAAGTATTAAGTATTAGTATTGCTTGATGCAATAACCCCCCATCCCCCTTGGGACCGCGTATACGGTCCCTTTTTAATTATCTGCTTCTATACATAGAGATAATTTTAAAATAATAATTTTTAGTACCGCTGTTATCTGGTATGAGAATTAAATCCAATGTGTAATTTTTTATTATATTATTATCTGCATTAGAAATACCTTTAAAATTTAAAGTCCAGGAAACTTCAGAAACATTGCCATCTTTATCGCACTTATTTTCCATGAAGAAACCATCTTGGAATACATAAGAATTATTTTCTCCCGTTAAGTTGCCGATTAAAGACAAGTTTTCTTTGGATATGTTAGGCGAAAATATATTTTTGGGTTTATAGGGTTCACTTTCAGGAAGGCCTTGTATAAACTTTACAAATGAGTAGATAGTATCCTGGCCCATTAAAGTACTGTTGTATTCATAATCATAATTTTTAAATTTATTATTTAAAAATATGTATTTAGAAATGGACGTAGTATTTTCACTTAATTTACCTGATATAATTTTTGGAGTCTTGTTATTTTTGCAATCCATAAACCCAAGTATGTTGTTGGAACTTGAGATAATATTTTCAAATTTATTGCCGTTAAACATAAAAATGCGTTGGACAGGCTTATTTTTTATTGAACCCTGTATGAATATTTCAGGTATTTTATTCCTTGATATATCCATAAGGGTTATCCTCAAAGGCCAGTGTGGAGAATAGTCTTCAATTATTGATGAATTTTTATTAGTGTTCAAGATAAAAGTTCTATTATCTATAGTTGCGTTCATTGAATAGTTATTTTCCTTTCTCAGGATGGACAATATATCATCTTTACCGTCGCCGTTAAGATCAGCTTTTATTTTTTTAGTACTGGAAATAGTGTTAAATGAAGGAGAAGAATCCCTGGATACTATAAAAATTATAGATAGAAAAATAATTAACAATAACAATATTAAAAAGTAAATATGTCTTTTACTTAGGAATATTACCCTAAATTTCATAAATTTCACCCCCATTTAATTATATGAACTTATTATATATTTAATTATTTATGTACAAAATAAATTTATAAAATATTAATTCTATAAGAAATAAGTTTAATATAAGAATAATAAGCATAAGTAGTTTTTTCAGGTGCTTATATTGAAAGTGAGATGAGAAAATTTATGCTTTATAAAAAAAGGATAATAATATCTTTTTTAGCATTAATACTGGTGTTTAATTTATTTGCATGCGGCAAAAATAATCAGATGGCTGATAATAGACAAATAAAAATATATATAGGAGTAAAAGACAAGGAATCTTTAAATATGATAAAATATTTGACAGACGAATACAAGAAAGCAAATCCTAAAACTGAATTAAATATAAATAATGCCATGGGAGAAAAAATAGATGAAGATATAAATGATAATAGTAATATGGATGTCATATTTACTTCCAGAACAGATATGTTAAGCTTAATTAGAAAAGGTGCTTTATCTGATATAAGGAACTTATATAAGGAAGACGATATAAATAATAGGTATTATAGTATATCAAAATCCTATGGAAGATTTAACGATAAATATTATGGTATTGCGTTAGCTCCTTATACTATAGAAATATTATGTAATGAAGAGGCTTTTAATAAATTAAACTTAAAAACACCAAATACAATGAATGAATTTATAGATACTTTAAAAATTCTTAACTCTTTACAAAAAAGAATACCTGTAGTGTTAAATGAGGACATGGATATAAGTATAGCTTTATTTTCTATTATGTCCAACAGTTTGGTTCCAATGAGAAAGCTGGAAAGCATATATGATAGTGGGCCTTCAGCTTATAAGGCATTAGGCGAGATACAGGGATGCTTTGACAGATTAGAGAATATGGTAAAAAACGGATATATAAATAAAGATACTTTTGAAATTGGCAATGAAAATACTGTACAAAAATTTGATAGAGATGACATACCTGTATTAATAGCATCTTCCTATTATTTAAATGATCTTAAAAATTCCAGAATAAAATGTTTGGAATCCTATAGTTCAACATCTAATAATGTTAACATTCCTGTTATGGCAGATACTATAATGAGCATTCCCATAAGTGGTAAAAATACGGATGAAATGAGTGACTTTGCAAAATTTGTACTGAGTGATAATACTCAAAAAAAATTATATAAAAAGGGCTTTATAACAGGGGATAAAAAGGCGAATATTTCAAAAGGGGATGTAAACAAAAATGTAATAATGCACTTGAAAAATAGCACAGAAGATAATATAGCCTTTATATATAATGTACCTAAAAATTTCAGATCCAATATATCTCTTAAAATAGATCATATATTTTCAGGAAAATATACGGGAAATGAATGGAATGAAGTAGTTGAAGAGTCATATTAAAATATAAAAAATTGGCAGTCGCAATTAATTCAATTGTAACTGCCATCATCTTGACATTGATTTAATAAATATCCTTTTTGCAATTTTTACATATGCCATAAAAATAAACCTGATTACTTATTACCTCGTAGTCAACGTAATTTTTAATTTTATCATTTAGAGCTGTAAAGCAAACCCCGTCTATATCATCTACTCTCCCACAATTTAAACATTGAATGTGAGAATGAGGTTGAACATTTCCATCATATCTGAAATTGCCTTCTCCTACATTGATTTCCTGTATTAGATTTACTTCAACCAATGTCTTTAGGGCCTTATACACGGTTGCCAAGCTCATAGTTGGATAATCTTGCTGCAGAGTTTTATATATTGTTTCTGCTGAAGGATGTTCTTTAGTAGATTGTAAATATTTATATACTGCAATACGTTGAGGAGTGAGTTTCAATTTTTTATTTCTAAAAATACTAGTTAAGTTATCCATAGACACCATCCTTATTTCATAATCAATTATAACTATATAATAAAAATTATTACTTGTCAAAAGTAATTTTATAGTAATTATTTCGTTATATGGATAATAAGTTATAAAACTCATGGTTTTTGATTTGTATATTTTATATTAATACTATATAATAAAGACAATTAACTAAGTAGAGGTATAAAATTTGTATGAATATTTATTTTGTAAGACATGGACAAACTGATGAAAATAATAATAAATATTATTATGGAAAAATGGATGTATGTTTAAATGAAAAGGGTTTAGACCAGGCTGAAAAGGCGGCCATATTTTTGAACCATATAAGATTTGATGAAGTTTATATAAGTGAGAGAAAGAGAACTGCTGAAACGGCCAATATAATTTTAGGAAATAATTCAAAAAAATTTAATGTAGATAAGAGAATAAATGAAATAAATTTTGGAAAGTTTGAAGGTAAAAGTTATGAGAATATAAAAAAATTATATCCAGAGGAATATGACAGATGGTGTAGCGATTGGAAAAATGAATCACCTCCAGGTGGAGAAAGTTATGTGGAATTTTATTCAAGGATACATGGTTTCATGGATGATATTTTAAAATTAAACAGAGAAAATATTCTCATAGTTACCCACGGTGGTGTTATAAGATCTGTTTATTCTTATATCTTAGATGAGAATTTGGATTTTTTTTGGAAGTTTGCATCAAAAAATGGTGATGTTACCCTGGTGAAATATGAATACCATAATTTGTACATAGATAGCATAACTCATGTTGGCATTTAGTACTTATATGTAAAATTTGACTTGGACCATTTTATATAGTATTTATCAAATCAAGCAGTGAATGTTAATGCCTTTAAAATATTAGGAGGGTTTTTTGTGCGAGAATTTATTAATAATTTTCTCTTGATGATTCAATTTTTAACTAGAATTCCGGTAAATAAAAGTTTACCCTGTGGAAAAGAAAATTTTAGAAGAGCATCTATTTTTATGCCCGTTATAGGACTCATAGTGGGGGGAATACAGTGGATAATATATAAATTAGCTATACTTATACTGCCAGTAAATGTTTCTGCAGTTATTGTACTCTTAGCGGGAATAATATTGACTGGTGCATTACACGTAGATGGGTTAGGAGATATGTGTGATGGTTTTTTTGCTTTTAAGGGCAATGACAGGATAATAGAGATAATGAAAGACAGCAGAATAGGAAGTTATGCCTGCGTCACCATAGTGATGGATTTGCTTTTAAAATATAGCCTGCTTTGTTTTATATTGCCCAAGTTCTCTCTTATAATAATAGCAGCACCTGTTATAGCCAGATTCTCTATAGTCTTTATAGCCTTTATAGGCAGAACGGCTAAAAGTACAGGATCGGGAAATCTATTTATAGGTAATATAGGAAAACTCCAAATGTTTCTTACTACATGTATAACTATGATTATTTTGCTTTTTGTAGTTAATATGAATCCCAGATATGTGATTATATTGATATTGGCCGCTTTTATTGTACCATTTATATTTAATCTGTATTGTAATAGAAAGATAGGAGGACTTACAGGAGATCTATTTGGAGCAGATAATGAGATGGTAGAAATAATTACAATGCTTATAGCATCTGTTGCAATGATGCACTTATAATAGGTTATGATACTTGTTTGGAGGTAAAAACATGGGAAAAATAATTTTGGTAACGGGAGGAAGCAGAAGTGGGAAAAGTACTTTTGCTGAAAAACTTTTAAAGGATAAGGAAGAAGTCCTTTATATAGCTACAGCTGTAGTTACAGATGATGAAATGAAAAAAAGAATAGAAAATCACAAGTTGAGGAGAAATCCAAATTGGATAACCCATGAAGGATATAGGGGATTGGGTAATGTAATAAGAAACAGCCAATGCCAATATATAATGCTGGAATGTATAGGCACTATGATAACCAACATAATCTTTGAAAAGAAAGTTGATTTTGATAATATTACTTTTGATGAAATAAAAGAATTGGAAGAGTATATTATGGAAGAAGTTAAAAGTATAATTTTTTCAATAAATATAAGTTCCAAACATATTTTAATTGTAACTAATGAAGTGGGTTTAAGTATAGTGCCGGAATATAAACTGGGTAGAATATTCGTGGATATTTTAGGAAGGGTAAATCAATTTATAGC
Organism: Clostridium moutaii; assembly: GCF_041205085.1. Taxonomy (NCBI): domain Bacteria; kingdom Bacillati; phylum Bacillota; class Clostridia; order Eubacteriales; family Clostridiaceae; genus Clostridium; species Clostridium moutaii. The sequence goes on along the minus strand of NZ_JBGEWD010000019.1, from coordinate 19,654 downwards.
TCAGTCAAGTGATGAGGTATATTTGATAGCCTGTGGTCTGCCGTTAAAATTAAAATAAGCGGTTTAAACCGTCTGTTTTATTAAAAGGGGTTAAATGAAATGAACTACAGTAAAAAAATACGTATTTTTTTAAGTGCAATAATAATAATGTCTGTAATTCCATTATCTTCATGTATAAATAACAATGGCAATTCAGAACCTATATCAAAGACTGAATACATGTTGGGAACTATATGTACAATAACGGTATATGACAACAAGTCTGAAACAGTTATAGATAATTCTATAGATAAGGCTTTTGCAAGAATTAAAGAAATTGAAAATAAAATGAGTGTAAATAAATCGGGAACAGAAGTTGATGCTGTGGCAAATGCTGCAGGCAAGAATTTTGTCAAAGTGTCGGATGACACTTTCTATGTGCTGAAAAAGGGTAAATATTATTCAGGGCAATCCTCGGGATCTTTTGATATAACTATTGGACCGTTAGTAAAGCTGTGGGGAATAGGAACGGATCATGCCAGAGTTCCTTCTCAGCAGGAAATTGATGAAAAAAAATCACTGGTCAATTATAAGGATCTTCTGCTGGATGAAAAGGATAAAAAGGCAATGCTTACAAAACCTGGAATGTCTTTGGACTTAGGGGGAATTGCCAAGGGATATTCAGCAGATGAAGCAGCAAGGATATTGAAGGAAAATGGAGTTGAACATGCCATTGTAAATTTAGGTGGAAATGTTCTGACTATAAATGACAATCCTGATGGCAATCCATGGACCGTAGGAATACAGGATCCATTCAAATCAAGGGGGAGTGTAGTTGGTACCATAGATGTTACCAATAAAACAGTGGTCACATCAGGTATATATGAGAGGTATTTTGAAAAAAACGGCAAAAAATATCATCATATACTAAATCCCTTTACTGGGTATCCTATGGATAATAACCTAGCCAGTGTTACACTGGTGACAAATGTGTCCATAGATGCTGATGCCATGACAAAAAATATATTTTATTTGGGATTGGATAAAGGTGCGGAATATGTGAAAAAGGTACCAGGATTAAGTGCCATATTTATTACTAAAAATAAAGAGGTTTATGTTACAGAATCATTAAAAAATGATTTCCAGATCACTAATTCAAGTTTTAAATTGATTCATGATATTAAATAAATTAAGTAATAATATTTTAATTTATGTAAAGCTTGCTATGAAATGATTTTAGTATTAAAATTATTCTATGATACTTATTAGTAAGTAATAATATATAGGCATACTAAATCAGTATGTTAATAATGTAAAGTGAGGTATAAAATATGTCTAAGATAACCAAGGATATGACTATAGGTGAAATAATTGGATTACATCCGAGGCATGCTGAAACATTGATGACATTTGGAATGGGATGTGTAGCTTGTTCTGCATCTCAGGGAGAAACTTTAGAGGAGGCAGCTATGGTACATGGAATAGATGTTGACAATCTGTTGAGGGCATTAAATGCACTTGTTTAGTGGATGAATGGGTTTTATAAAAAATTGTAAAGAGAGGTTAATATTATGGCTAAGATTACTAAAGACATGACTATAGGGGATGTAGTAAAAATAAATCCCACATATGCTGAAATACTTATGGATTTTGGAATGGGATGCATAGGTTGTCCTGCATCATTGGCTGAAACAGTAGAAGAAGCAGCTATGGTACATGGTGTAAATGTAAAAAAATTGGTTAAGGCACTAAATGAAGTAGAATAAAAGTAATTGTGTTTAAAATAGATAGGAGGTACTCCTATCTATTTTTGCATTTTGATTTATTGGGAAGTCCACAATTTATACAATCATTATCACAGGATTCCAGGTGAATCATTACCTCTGTATTTTCAAGGGATCTGCTCATTTCAGCTTCTATATTATTGCAAATATCATGGGCTCTTTTCATATGCATGTTCCCGGGAAATACCAGGTGAAGATCTACATATCTTTTATTACCGGATTTTCTAGTCCTTAATTTATGAAAACCACAGTATCCAGAACTATATTTAGATATAGCATTGGTTATAATGGATATTTCATCATCAGATAATTTTACATCTACCAGTGGATCAAAGGCAGTTTTTAAAAGATTAAAAGCTTCTTTTAAAATAAACAGAGCTATGAATATAGCTACAAGAGGATCTAAAAAATGAAGATTGGTAATCCATATTAAAAATAATCCGACACCAACTCCTAGGGAGGAATACACATCTGTCCTAAGATGAAGAGCATCTGCCTTTAAAGCTATAGAATCATTTTTCTCTGCTACTTTGTATAGTTTTTTAGATACAAAAAAGTTTATAATTGCTGATAAAAACATGATTAAAAAACCCAGGGTAGATGAACCTATTTCTTTTCCACTGAGGAGTCTTTTGGAAGCTTCTATTATTATAAATATAGATGCTGTGAAAATCAATATTGATTCCAGTACACCAGATACATCCTCAAATTTTCCGTGACCATAAGGATGTTCTTTATCTGCGGGTTTGGATGATATTCTCACAGAAAAAAATGATATTATGGATGCGGCCAAATCCATAGTGGAATGTATGGCTTCAGATAGAATACTCACTGAACCTGTAATTACCCCAACTATTAATTTCATAATTATTAAACTGCTATTAGAAATTATAGAAAGTCTGGCAGTCTTTACTCTTTCATCCATTAAAAAACATCTCCTAAAATTCAATAATTATCAAATGATAAATCATAATACCTATAATAATAGGCTAAAATGCTTTATAAGTCAATAGAAACATAAAATAATAAGCATTATCAATTGATAAAGAGAATCGATTTTAAAGTTTGTCAATATCCAAGTTAATCCATCTATTATTATATACAATAATAATTAAATTTGTTCATTGGGAAAAACCTAATATTTTTGAAATTTTTATGTATGAGAATCTTTATATTTCAAATAATAAGTTAGGGAAGATATACTTTCTGCCTTAAAGGTGAAAGAAATGACTTATTTTAGAAGAAAATAAAGGTGGAGAGAGTTTGTAATGTAAATATGCTCTACAAACATTATACATATCTATCTATAAATAATAAAGGAGGATTACAAGTTTTATGGTTAAGAATATGAAGACTATGGATGGAAATCAGGCTGCAGCTTATGCTTCTTATGCGTTTACTGAGGTAGCCGCCATATATCCCATTACTCCGTCCACTCCTATGGCTGAGGGTGTGGATGAATGGTCGGCTCACGGTAAGAAAAATATCTTCGGTCAGACTGTCAAAGTGGCTGAAATGCAATCGGAAGCTGGAGCTGCAGGAGCAGTACATGGTTCTTTGGCTGCAGGAGCACTAACTACTACTTATACTGCATCCCAGGGACTTTTGCTCATGATTCCAAACATGTATAAAATAGCAGGGGAACATTTACCGGGGGTGTTTCATGTAAGTGCTCGTGCAGTTGCTGCTCATGCTCTTTCAATTTTTGGAGATCATCAAGATGTAATGGCCTGCAGGCAAACAGGTTTTGCCCTTTTGGCATCTTCTAATGTTCAAGAGGCAATGGATTTGGGATTTGTTGCACATCTAAGTGCCATAGAATCAAAAGTCCCTTTTTTACACTTCTTTGATGGATTTAGAACTTCTCATGAATATCAAAAAATAGAAGTCATGGACTATGAAGATATCAAGCCCCTAGTGAATTATAAATCCATAAAGGAATTTAGAGATAGGGCCTTAAATCCTGAACATCCTACGATTAAAGGAACTGCCCAAAATCCAGATATATATTTTCAGAGCAGGGAAGTGTCCAATAAATTTTATGAAAAAGTTCCTGAAATTGTGGAGAGATACATGGAAGAAATAAATAGGATAACGGGAAGGCAGTATAAACCTTTTGAATACTATGGGCATAAAAATGCAAAATGTATAATTGTAGCTATGGGATCGGTATGTGACACCATAGATGAAACTGTGGATTATTTAATGGAAAAGGGAAAAGAAGTAGGTTGTATAAAAGTACATCTCTACAGACCGTTTTCAAAAGAGCACTTTTTAAATGTACTGCCTTCTACTGTGAAGAAAATCTCAGTTTTAGACAGAACTAAGGAACCGGGCTCTATTGGAGAGCCACTGTATCTGGATATATGCAAGGTATTTTATGGAAAACAAAATGCACCTTCAATATTTGGTGGAAGATATGGACTTGGATCTAAAGACACTACCCCTTCGCAGATATTGTCCGTATTTGAAAACATGAGAAAGGATATGCCAAAAGAAAGATTTACTATTGGCATAGTAGATGATGTTACTAATATTTCCCTGGAGGAGCATGGTATTATAGAGACCACTCCCAAGGGAACTATAAGCTGTAAATTTTGGGGATTGGGTTCTGATGGTACAGTGGGAGCCAATAAATCTGCTGTAAAGATTATAGGGGACAATACAGATCTTTATGCCCAGGCCTATTTTTCTTATGACAGTAAGAAATCTGGAGGAACTACAGTATCTCATTTAAGGTTTGGAAAAAATTTAATAAAATCACCTTATCTTGTACACAGTGCAGATTATATAGCCTGTCATAACAAATCCTTTATAAATAATTATGATATATTAAAAGGACTTAAGAAAGGTGGAACTTTTGTATTAAATTGTCCATGGGAATTGGAAGAGTTGGATGAAAATCTTCCAGCTTCTATGAAAAAGTATATTGCTGAAAATGATATAAAATTTTATATTATAGATGCAGTTAAAATTGCCAGAAAAATTGGCCTTGGTGGAAGAATCAATATGGTAATGCAGGCAGCATTTTTTAAATTGGCCAATGTTATACCAATAGATGATGCCATTAGATATTTAAAGGAATCTATAGAAAAGACTTATGGACGTAAGGGAAAAAATATAGTTGAAATGAATGATAAGGCCGTGGACAGAGGGTTAGAAGCTGTGATAAAGGTAGATGTACCTAAAGACTGGGCGGATGAAGTGCCTGAAAGCGATGTAGTGGGGGACGAACCGGATTTTGTTAAAAACATTCAGAGACCTATGGCAAAAAATGAAGGAGATAATTTACCTGTAAGTGCATTTTTAAATATGCCAGATGGAGTTTATCCCGTTGGAACAACAGCTTATGAGAAGAGAGGCATAGCTGTAACAATACCTGAATGGCAGATCGACAAGTGTATACAGTGCAATCAGTGTGCGTTTGTCTGTCCACATGCTACTATAAGGGCTTTCCTTTTAGATGAAAATGAAATAAAAAATTCCCCTGAGAGTTTTGAAAGCAAAAAAGCTGTTGGCAAGGGACTGGAAGGAATGAATTTCCGTATACAGGTGAGTCCTATGGACTGCACAGGTTGTGGAAATTGTGCGGATATATGTCCTGCACCAGGAAAAGCTCTTATTATGAAACCACTTGAAGAAAAGTTGGAAGTTGAGTCAAAAAATTGGAATTATGCAGTTAGTATAATTCCAAAAGAGGATTTAATGAATAGAAACACCTTGAAAGGAAGCCAATTTATAAAACCACTTTTGGAGTTTAATGGGGCTTGCCCTGGATGCGGTGAAACTCCTTATGTAAGATTGCTCACTCAACTTTTTGGAGAAAGAATGATGATTGCAAATGCTACAGGATGCTCATCTATATGGGGTGCAAGTGCTCCATCCATGGCTTATACTAAAAATTTAAACGGAAAAGGGCCATCTTGGGGAAACTCACTGTTTGAAGATAATGCAGAGTATGGTTATGGTATGTTTTTAGCAGTAAAACAAATGAGAGAAAAACTTAAACTTCTTATGACTTCATATTTGAAAGATTGTAAGCAGGATAATATAAAGAATGCCTTTAATGAATGGCTGAATACTATGGAGGATGGAAGCTTGTCTAAGATAGCTTCAGAAAAAGTAGTAAAGGCTATTGAAGCTTGTGATTATACAAAAGATCCTGTGTTAAAAGAAATAATGGATAAAAGGGATTATATGGTAAAAAAATCTCAATGGATAATAGGTGGAGATGGTTGGGCCTATGATATTGGATTTGGAGGTGTAGACCATGTATTGGCCTCAGGGGAAGATGTAAACATGTTTGTAATGGATACGGAGGTGTATTCAAATACAGGAGGGCAATCCTCCAAGGCAACTCAAACTGGCGCTGTGGCAAAGTTCGCAGCTTCGGGTAAAGTCCTGAAAAAGAAAGATTTAGGACTTATGGCAATGAGTTATGGTTATGTATATGTAGCACAAATTTCTATGGGTGCAAACATGAACCATGCATTAAAAGTTATAACAGAAGCTGAAAATTATAGAGGCCCTTCACTTATAATAGCCTATGCTCCATGTATAAATCATGGTATAAAAACTGGCATGGGAACCAGTATGGCTGAGGAGAAAAAGGCTGTGGAATCCGGATATTGGCATTTATACAGATTTAACCCTCTACTGAAGTTGGAAAATAAAAATCCTTTTGTTTTAGATTCTCAACCGCCAAAATTGCCTTTCAGGGAGTATATAGAGGGCGAAATAAGGTTTTCATCCATTAAAAATATATTTCCAGAAAAAGCAGATGAGTTGTTCAAATTGTCAGAAAAAAATGCTATGGATAGGTATGATATATATAAAAAACTATCCCAAATACAATATTAAATTAAAAATTGAGGATCGCTGCATTATAAGCGATCCTCAATTTTCAATCTATAATATAACTATCTGTTATATATATTTGCAAGATCTCATTTTTCATTAGTATCTACCCATTCTTTGGAGTTTTTAGCCTCATCTTTACTTGGAACGGGCACCTTGGAAACTGGTTTGGTTTCGGTAATATTTGCCCAGGAGGCAGTTTCGTGATTTTCTATGATCTTTTCTTTATGATTTTTTTTGCTCTTTAACATAGTTTTATCACCTCAACTTTAGTATTTTACAAAAACCATAATATATAAGTGAAAAATTTTCCTAGGTAATATAGATTTTAGTTATATTACCTAGGAAAATTTTGCAAATGATATGGGATTAAAATTGTTAACCACCAAGGGTTATATCCTGATGATTATACCATTTAAGAGCCTGCATAAGATGTTCACTTTTAAAATCCGGCCAGTAATCATCTATTATATAGAAATCTGAATATACCGATTGAACAGGTAAAAAACCGCTGAGTCTTCTTCTACCTCCCCATCGTATTATTAGATCTACTTTTGATATGTCATGGGAATTCAAGTTTGAAATAATAGAATGTCTGTTTGTAGATTGAGAATTCATTGTTTTCCCTAGATCCCATTCCCAACCATAGTTTACCAGGAAATTAAGCCGTATACCACCACAACCTAAATTTTTTCTAACTGTATAGGGTAGAAGAACTTTCGGAAACATGGCAGAGTTGACATTTCCCACTACTAACAGAGAAACATTCTCTTTAGAAAGCATTTTCACAGCTTCTACACAGGCTTCAGTAAAAGCTTTTCTTTGAACTGACGGTCTTTTTGTATTGTCCGTAGTAAAACCATAATAGGTCAATTCTTTTATTCCTAATTTTTCACATAATTTAAATAATTTCATACCAGGGTTTAAACCGAAATCATAGCCTTTTTCTTTGCCCAGTTTGTTTTTTACAGCCCATCGTCTGTTCCCATCTGGAATTATACCTATGTGATTTGGCAATGTCATACACATATCCCCCTTATTTAATACTAATTTAGATTATTGCCAATAATTTAAACTAGTATTCTAAAATATATAAAATAAATTATATTGTAACATAGGTAAGGATATCCAGAGGGACATCGAATGCCCTTTGGATATCCTCTACATTATACTGCTAAATCCTTCCCCTAAAACTTCATTTATGTCATTTACAGTTATAAAGGTTTTATCATCTAAAGTTCTTATATAATCCTTTAATTTTAAAAATTGTTTTCTATCTAAAATTGTGGTTATGACTTCTTTTTTGTCATTTTTGTAAGCACCTTTGGCATAATAAATGGTTGCACTTCTTTCCAACTCATTTACAATATAATCTTTTATATTTTTTCCGTTATTACTTATTATGGCAACTTGTTTGTAAGAATTTAAACTTATTATAACTTTGTCGATTATAGTGGAATTTAATATTACTCCTAGAATTGCATACATTCCTTTATTTATTCCAAGTATTATAGTGGCAGCTATAGTTACTGTTATGTCAGCTATTAATACAGATTTACCTATGCTTATTTTTGTATATTTATTTATTATTTTTGCAATTATGTCTGTCCCACCAGTGGAAGCATTAAGATTAAATACTATACCCATACCTATTCCACATATTAATATTCCAAGTATAAGTTGTACTAAAATATCACTGCTAAAAGGTTTTATATTAGGATATATTTTTTCAAGCAGTAGTATCAGTGCAGATATGGAAAAGCTGCAAAATATGGTTTTACCTCCAAATACAGGCCCAATTATTATAATCCCTATGGTGAATAATATACCTTCCATTCCCATCATCAATAAGCCAATTGGAAGATTTGGAAATACACTGTTTATAATTATAGCAATACCACTTGTACCACCAGCTGCAATGTGGTTTGGAGCTAGAAAGAAATAAGTTCCAAAGGCTACTAAAAATGTTCCTATTAACATGAGAAAAATATTTTTTAGATTTATCTTCATAAATAGTCCCCCTCCTATATAATTATTATTGGATTTTAAATTTATCCACTAAAAAAAGCATATGAAATCCAAGTAAGGTTCTCTTAGATTTATATGCTCTCATACATACAAATTATAAACATTGCGTGTACGTCTTTTAAAATACTTCTAATAAGATTATATAATGGTAAATATTCTTATGTCAATATGTTTTTAATATTACCTTTGAAGGGAATAGATTATTACAAATTTTTCATCTAAATATCCCATTAGTCCGTGTTTTTCTTGTTTGGGTTGTATTATTCAATTAGTAATATTATAATAAAGTAGTAAAGTAAATTAATATATAAAAAAGCATTAAATTTATAGAAAATGACGAATTTTATAATGACGTTATAGAAAATTTAGAATAGTAGGTGAATTATTTATGCAAGATGTAATTTTGACGGAGTCAGGCAAAAGAAAACTTGAGCAGGAGTTGGAATATTTAAAAACAGTTAAAAGGGTAGAAATAAAAGCGGCATTAAAAGCTGCCCGTGCCCAGGGAGATCTTAGTGAAAATGCTGATTATAGTGCAGCTAAAGATGATCAGTCCATGACCGAAACCAGAATACAGGAACTGGAAAATCAACTTAAAAACGCTGTAATAATAGAGAGCTCACAGGATGAAGGTGTGTTCGATATAAATAAGACAGCAGAAGTAAAATTTTGTGATATAGATGAAGTTGAACAAGTTACTCTTGTAAGTTCTGTAGAATCAGATGTGAAGAAAATGAAGATAAGTATAGAATCACCTCTGGGTAAGGTCTTATTTAGATTGAAAGTAGGGGAGAGGGCAACGGTTGTATCTCCAGATGGAAACTATGATGTTGAAGTAGAAAAGATTTTATAAATATTTCGCTGGATATTTTATCTGGCGGAGTATTTTTTTACTAAAAATTATATATGAACAAAACTTAAAACTTCAGGTTCTCTGTTTTAAAATATTGATTAATTAATTTAAAAGTGATAAAACTTTATATATATCTATTAAAAAAGATAAACCTATAGGGGGCTCATTATGGAAAAAGAATTTTATTTAAATAATGGCAAGGTTATGGTAAACTTTACAGCTAAGTATTGCAATACCGCAGAAAAGCTATTTGACAGCAATGTTTTTAAACGTGTTTTAAAGGACTATTTTATGAAGATAAAGAATAAAGATACAAATATTTATAAGTATATTTGTAAAAATATAGCTGTTAAAGATGATGCGGAAATGTTAAATACGATAATTACCATGTTTAAACTTCTAATGGTCTTAAAGGGAGAAGAAGTATTGAAACTTGATAAAAACTATAAAATTTTGCTGGAAAACAGGGATGAATTTATATTATTTATCGAGGATTTATATGGATTTTGGAGAAAATTAGAGAGATATACTATTGTGCAAAATAATAAAATTGGGGACGGGCTTGAAAATGTAAGTTTTATAGAAGCCAATAATGAATTTTCACAATTGATATTGGATACTTATAGAAAGATAGAGGAAAGTGTACTGGGATATAAACCTCAGGTGTACAGGCAACTTCCTGCTGGTGGAAATGCCGGGTTAATATTGAATAATATAGCATGGCCTTGCCCGGAAGATTATAGATGCCTTAACCAGATACCCTTTATTCAATCTATAATATTAGATCCTCCTTTTATAATTTATCCGAGGAAAAATAAAAGAGATGGATTTTTTAGCGAATGTGAATCCAATCCTCTAATAGGGTGCTCTTTAAATCCAAATCACTGGTTTTGTTACCCGGCAAAGGTGGGAAACCTTTTGGCATATATATATTTTCACAGGGATTTTATGGCCCATGGGGTTACGTTGTGTAATTTATTTGAAATGGCAAGTGAAGAAGAATATAGAGGAAAGAAGCCGGATATAATTTATGTGTTTGGGGCTAGAGATAATTGTGAGAATATAAAGACTATTTTTTATGATGATGCAGAAAACAATATAATGCTTGGATATATAAATTATAGTGAAGATATAGATTATTTTGGTTATATGAAGAAAATGACATTGACTCTTCATAATCTTATAATGATAAAGAGAGGATATTTACCAATACATGGAGCTATGGTAAATATAGTAACAAAGGATAATAAGGTAGCTAACATAATTATAATGGGAGACAGTGGTGCAGGAAAATCAGAAAGCCTGGAGGCATTTAGGGAATTGGGAGAAGAGTATATAAGTGATATGACTGTAGTTTTTGATGATATGGGTACGGTTAAAATTGAAGAAGGTAATAAACCATTGGCTTATGGTACTGAGATAGGAGCTTTTGTGAGGCTAGACGACTTGGATACGGGATATGCATTTAGACAGATAGATAGAAGTATATTTATGAACCCTGACAAGATAAATGCCAGGCTGGTCATTCCAGTTGCCAGTTATACGGAGATTACAAAGGGATATCCTATAGATTTATTTTTATATGCAAACAATTATGAAGATGGTGATGAACTGGAATTTTTTAAATCTACAGATGAAGCTATAGAAGTGTTTAGGGCCGGAAAGAGAATTGCCAAGGGAACGACTACTGAAAAAGGACTTGTGGGTACTTATTTTGCCAATCCATTTGGACCCGTGCAAAAGGAAGAGGAAACAGATAAAATACTGCGCAGATATCTGGATGAGTTTTTTAAGTCAGGTATAAAAGTTGGTCAGCTTAGAACTTGTTTAGGTATAAGCGGCAAAGAAAAGGAAGGGCCTAAAAAGGCTGCTTTAAAATTATTAGAAGAAATAAAGAATCTGTAAAAAATATTGTGATTTATCAAAAACATAAGTTGACAAAAAGTTAATGTTTTGATATCCTTTATTTAATTAAATATTATAATTCTTATCGCGAGAGACTGAGGGACTGGCCCTATGACGTCCAGCAACCTAAAATTATATTTTAAGGTGCTAATTCCAGCAGGTAATACCTGGAAGATAAGATATAGAAGTACGCAAATCTTCTTATAGCTTATCTATAAGAAGATTTTTTATTAAAAAAAATTGGAGGAATTGAAGATGAGTGTAGAAAGTGTAGTTAATTATTTTTTAGATAGGGGTATTGAGAATCCGGTATTTAAGCTTCCACATAGTGGTGCCACGGTACAGCAGGCTGCAGAAACCATACATACAGATCCCAAATATATAGCAAAAACATTGGCATTTAAGCTTAAAAATGAGGATATAGTAATAGTTATGAGGGGTGATTTAAGAGTTAGCAACAAAAAATTTAAAAACTTTTTTAAAACCAAGGCAAAGATGCTGGATCACGATGAAGTATTGGAAGTCACAGGTCATCCTGTAGGAGGTCTATGTCCTTTTGGGTTAAAAAATCCTATTAAAGTATATTTAGATGAATCTATAAGGGATTTTCAATACGTATACCCTGCCGCTGGTTCAAGGGAATTTGCTCTTAAAATAGAGCCTGAAACAATTAGCAATTTAGTTAATGGACAGTGGATAGATGTTTGTGAAAGTTGAATGAATTTAGGGTAAGTATGATATGTGCTCTAAACAGATTGACAGGCAGGATTAAAATTTTATATTGCTTATGTGTAGATTATATGGTAAAATTAATGTCATTAAAGAAAAATAAAAACTTGAATGTTAAAAGGGAGTAACTGCCTATATTGGTGATAAAGTCAACATACTGACCTTTGGGTCTGGCTTTGTCGTGGCTGATTTCAGTCAAGCGAGACTTTTAACACAATGGTTCTATCATTGTGCTATAAAGTCTTTTTTAGTGTGATTATTTATGCTAAAAAAGATTTTAAGCAGGATAGAAATTCACTGTGTTAGAAGCCTTTTTATTTTTATATATAAATTTTAAAAGGAGGTTACTAAATGACAATAATTATTAAAGCATTATTACTTGTAGTTGTGGCAGAAATGGGTGATAAAACTCAACTGCTTGCTATGGCTATGGCTGGTAAGTACAAAGTAAAACAAGTATTGATGGGGGTGCTTGTTGCTACAATTTTCAATCATGCTCTTGCAGTAGCAGCGGGAAGTTATCTGAATTCCATTATACCAATGAACATAGTAAAAATTGTAGCTGCAGTATTATTTCTAATCTTTGGACTTTGGACATTAAGAGGAGATAAAATTGATGAAGTGGATGAAAAAAAGAATAAATTTGGTCCAGTTGTTACAGTAGCAATAGCTTTTTTCCTAGCAGAAATGGGTGATAAAACTCAACTTATGACAATAACAATATCTGCACAAAGTAATCAACCAATATTTATATTAATGGGAACTACAATAGGCATGTTAATTGCTGATGGTATAGGTATTATAGGCGGGGCATGGATGTGCAAGCATATCCCGGAAATATACATAAAATGGATAGCAGGAATTATATTTATATTCTTTGGATCAGTTACTATTTACAACGCTGTTTCTTTCTGGTCACCTGTATATATAATTTTATACATACTAATACTTATGGTATTAATATATTTATTCGGTGTTAAATTCTCACATCATAGTCAGGTCTGTAATATAGCTTTGCCGAATAAAAATGATCCAAAAGATAAATTAATTTAATACTTATCTAGCTGCCGCAATTATAAATGCCGGTGCATTATTATTTTCCAAAGCTGAAATAAAAGCCCTTATCTCGGGGCTTTATTTTTCTTTCTAATTGAATAACCAAAAGAACCAAGTGATTTTGAATTCAAACTATAATATTCTCCGTGGCTGTAGCAAATAAGATTTGCCTTATCAAAATGTATTTTGTTATTTGAATCCAATAAATTTTCATCTATTTTAACATTTAAAACTTTAAGTAGGAATAAATCATGGGTTCCAAGAGGTGTAACTGATTTTACTTTACATTCTAAAGCTATTGGGGATTTTTGTAATGAGGGAGTAGAAATGGATACACCTTTATTAAGCTGCAGGTTAAAGTGTTTGATTTTATCTTCTATCCTTCCAGAAATAACACCACAATAGTCTACAATCTTAACCATATCTTTTGTAGGAAGATTTATGACACATTCTCCACTTGTCTTAATATATTCATAAGAAAGCCTTTCAGGTCTTATTCCCATGGAAATGATTGGCTCTCTGGTGCAGACAGTGCTTATCCACCCAACTGTAAAAATATTTAATTTGTTAGATTTGCTCTTAGAAGTAACAAGAACTACTGGAGTAGGGTTTAACATTGCACTACCTTTAAAATTTAATTTATTCATATTGTAGCCTCCAACTTGTTTTAAATACACTTTATGCTTGAGCTGCATTCCCTATAAATGATATTTAATACTAAGCAAAAAGCCCTAAGGAACCATTGGACGTATTTCATGGTATTTATAGGGCCTTGATTTAGTCATTATGAGGTAAATTAATCTGAGAAAAGTAAAGTAAAAAATAATTTTGACTGTTCAAAATAAAGATTATGAATTAGATTTTTTACTTTTTGCCAGCTCTACAGAAACTCTTCTTCCTTGAAGTCTTTTACCATTGGATTTCTTTAGTATGATATTTCCAACTCTTTCCGGTATGCTTATAAAAGTAAATTTATTTAATATATCTATATCGCCTATTTCATAAGTTTCTACTGAAGATGTTTCAGTTATAAATTTCAATAACTTTCTTGGAGTTATATTATCCATCCTTCCTATGGAAAAGAATAGTCTTATGTTTTCCTCTTCTGTACTTATGGAATTTTCCTTGTAATTAAAACTCAATTCCTTCTCGAAAATTATTTTCATAAGGGCAGCAGCTACATCCACTAAATTATATTCCTCATCCAACTCTGTTGCCACTGGAATAAAGTTTTTATAATTCTCTTCAGATATAACATCTCTTATCTCTTTTTCTATATTTTTATATTTAGCCTCGAATATATCATCTACTGTAGGAATTTCTTTTCTCTTTATCTTGCTCTTAGTAAACTTTTCTATTTGTTTTAACAGTATATATTCTTTAGGAGTTACTAGAGAATAAGCAATTCCTTCTTTATTAGCTCTTCCCGTTCTTCCAATTCTATGCACATAGGATTCTGTGTCCTGAGGAAGATCATAATTTATAACATGGGAGACATTTTCCACATCTATACCTCTGGCAGCTACATCTGTGGCAACTAAGAAGTCTAGAGAACCATCCTTGAATTTTCTCAAGGTATTTAATCTCTGATTTTGTCCCATATCACCGTGCATACCTTCTACGTTATATCCTCTTGATTGCATGCCTTCCACTAATTCATCCACACCACGTTTAGTTCTGCAAAATATAATAGCGCTTGAAGGTTCATCCACATCTAAAATTCTACACAAAGATTCAAATCTATCCTTGTTTTTTATTTCATAATAGTATTGTTTTGTTTTTTCGACAGTCAGTGTGTTCTTGGCTATTTCTATATATTTTACATCGTTTTTCATATACTTTGAAGCTAATCTTTTTATCTGATTTGGCATAGTAGCGGAAAAGAGCAGTGTCTGTCTATCTGAATTGCATGATTTGATGATATCCTCTATATCATCTATAAAACCCATATCCAACATCTCATCTGCTTCATCTATTATTAAAAACTGTATGTTGCTTAAATCCAGGGTTTTTCTGTGTAAGTGATCCAGTATTCTTCCAGGTGTGCCGACAACTACATCTACACCTCTTTTTAAAGATTTAATCTGTCTTTCTATAGGTTGACCGCCATATATTGGGAGTAGTGATGTTCTTTTGAATTTAGCAATTCGAGACAATTCATCGTTTACCTGAATAGCGAGCTCTCGGGTTGGTGTCACTATTATACATGAGATTTTTTTATCTTTGGAATTTATCTTGCTTAGCATTGGTGCTCCAAAGGCTAAAGTTTTTCCTGTACCTGTCTGTGCCTGACCTATTACATCTTTTCCTTCTAATATTATGGGAATTGATTCTGCTTGGATTTGTGATGGTTCTTCAAATCCCATGTTATCTATGGCCTGGAGGATCTTAGGATCCAAGTCTAAATCGTTAAAATTAATATTTTTCATTAAAATTCCTCTTTCTTTTTTATATTACAAAGCAAAGTTTATCATATCATAGTATATACATATTATCAAATTTTAATTTAATTTCAGCTCTTTTTATTTACAATAATATAAACTATAATAGAATATACTAATAAATTTAAAGGAGAATTTCATATGTTTGATGCTAAGGAAAGTATCCTGCCTAACGGTATAAAACTTGTTACTATAAAGAGAGATACCCAAATAGCGGCTTTTCATGCTGGTATTAAAATTGGTGCTATATATGAAGATATCGATGAAAAAGGCATATCTCATTTTATTGAGCATATGCTTTTTAAAGGCACAGAGCGTAGAAATAATAAAAAACTAAATATGGATTTGGAAGATTTAGGTGGAGAATACAATGCTTATACTGATAATAATTCTACGGTGTATAGCATTACATCATTGTGGATAGAATTAGAAAAGTCTATAGATATTGTTTCCGATATGCTTATGAACTCTACATTCCCCAGGGAGGAAATTGAAAGGGAGAGAGAAGTGATACTTTCGGAAATAAGAACCAGCAAAGATGATATAGAGGATTGTAGCTTTAGAAAAATAAATCAATTGGCATTTAAAAAGGGTCCACTTAGGTATGATATAACGGGAAATGAAGAAAAGGTAAGTAAATATAAAAGAAATGATTTAATTAAATTTTATAATAGATATTATGTACCCAATAATTGTTTTATATCAGTAGTTTCCTCTTATAAGCATGAGGAGATCTATAATTTGATCCTAAAATATTTTGGAACATGGAAATATAGAGAATTTAACAGAAATGATGTTATAATTGAAAAAAACCTTTCCTGCAAAAAGGTTTCTTATAAAAAAGATATAGAACAGAGCACAATAATATACTTGTTTACCTTTTATGGATTGAGTAAAAAAGAGGAAATGGCTCTTAGAATATTGAACCATAAATTTGGAGAAAGCAGTAATTCTATTCTATTCAGGAAATTGAGAGAAGAAAAAGGACTTGCTTATGATATATATACCGATTTGGACTTGTCGGATTTGGTGAAAACTTTATACATATATACTTCTGTAAAAGAAGAAAATATAGAAGATGCCATCCGTGTTATTGAAGATTGTATAAACAAGGTTAAGAATGAAAAGATAGCTTTTGATGATAATACAATTGGTTTAATGAAAAAAGTATTAAAGACTGCAGTAGTATTTACACTAGAAGATCCAACAGATATAGGAAATTATGTTTTACATCAATCTATGAAGAAAGATAATATATATAGATTCATTTATGACATAGAGAAAATTGAAGATATAAAGAAAGAGGATATATATGGAGTAGCTAGAATTGTCTTTAAAAATCCCACTATCCATATATTGAAAAGAAAACCTTAATGGGTACTGCTGATTTTCATCAATTATTTATATAAATTTAGGGAGAAGATTGTGGATAAACATATAGTCACTAAAATTGAAATTCAGAAGAAAAATAAAGAAAGAGTTAATATATATATAGATAATAAATTTGCTTTTTCCTGTGATTTGGAACTTGTATATAAATTTAATATAGTGAAGGGAAAAGTTTTAGATATAGAGTATTTGAAAAGTGTAATAAATGAAAACAATTATATGAAATGTAAAAACTCTGCTCTTAAAATATTAGAGAAAACCTATAAGACGGAAAAACAAATGAAGGATAAACTGGTTCAAAAACAATATGATGAAGATGTTATTGAAAAAGTTATGGATTTTTTGAAAAAATACAAGTTTATAGATGATAATAAATTTGTGGAACTCTATGTAAAAGAAAAAATTAATTCTCAAGGTAAAAATAAAATTAAATATTCTTTAATAAAAAAAGGAATAGATGAAAGCTTTTTAGATGAGAAATTGAATTTAATAGATAGTTCTTTTGAAGAAAAGGCTGCTTTAAATATTGCGCAAAAAAAGTATTCTGTTATTGTAAAAAGTGAAAATAATGTAAAAAAGATATATAAAAGATTAGGAGATTATTTGATAAATAGAGGATATGACTTTAGTATAGTTAAAAGCGTACTTGAAAAGATACTGAAAAAATGTGATGACTGCAATGAAAAAAAAGAGAGTATGTATTTAAAAGAAAATGATAAAGGCGAGTTGTACAATATTGCAGAAAAAAGGTATAAGATAATAATAAAGTCGGAAAAAGATAAAAATAAGATATATAGAAAACTGGGGTCATATCTATTGCGGAAAGGATATTTATGGGATGATATAAAGAAAGTTTTAAAACTTTTTATTGTTTAGAGGTGAGTATGATTATGAATGTAAATCCTATAACATTGATGATAGGATTAATATTTTTATATCCCCTTATAAAGGGATTTCTATTTAAGTTCTCTTCTAATGCTTTAAAATTAGATATAAATGATGTGAGTAGAAGTATTTCATTTATAATATCTTTAATAATGGGCACATATTTAGGTAAAAAAATATTTATACAGCATGATAATGGAATATATAGGAACATATACAATTTAATACCTGAAAATTTTTCACAATATTTTGAGAGTAATAATTTTATAATATATGCAGCTGTAATTCCATTTTTTGTATTTATATGCTACAAAATTATAAAATTACTTCTTGATTTATTTAATTACTTTACTTTTTATCCTATACTTGACAGTATAGACAGATTGTTAAGATCTAAAAGCAATGGGTTTAAAAGAGCATTGGGAATGATTTTTCAGCTGCCCAAGGCAATATGTTATGTACTTTTAATTGCATTTATATTGAATATAATGTCCATATTTAATATAAATTCAAAATTAAATAAGTACATGGAAGGTTCAAAACCATATAATGCTATTTGCAAGGAGATAATAATCCCAGTTACCAATTCAACTATTGCAAAACAATTACCCAATGTAATAGACAATTCTTTCAAAGTAGTTATAAGAGAACCAAATTCAAATGAAGTAAAAGAAGTAAATGACTTAAACAGGGTAAAGAATAATGGAAACACCATAGTATATTATAATGGAGTTACGTTGGATGAAGGGGTTAAATCAAATGGAGAAATTAATAGTTTTGCCAGAGATCTTGCTTCAGAAGGGAGCAATACCACTGAGAGGGCAGAGATGTTGTATAATTGGATAGGGACCAATATAGATTATGATAATCAAAAAGCCAACAAGGTATTAAATAACGATTTTAATGTACAGTCAGGGGCTATTCCAACATTTTATTCTAAAAAGGGAATTTGTTTTGATTATTCCTGTTTATATGTAGCTATGGCCAGAGCAAATAACATAAAGGTGAGATTAATAACAGGTGAAGGATTTAATGGTATAAGTTGGGTAAGTCATGCCTGGAATCAAGTTTATATTCCAGATGAAAATAAGTGGATAAATGTAGATACCACCTTTTACAAAGGAGGAAACTATTTTAACAGTAAGAGATTCCTAGTTGATCATAAAAATGCCCAGATAGTAGGGGAATGGTAGAAATAAGATAAATACCACTCTGGTTTAATGAGAGTGGTATTTATCTATTTTGATTTTGCTATGTAATTTTTAAGTATAGTATTTATAGCTTTTTCACAATCTGAGTCTTCATTATTTAAGCACCATGCATTATTAAAATATATTAGAGCTTTTTTATTATCTTTCAACATAGTATAACAATATCCAAGATTAAAAAAATATTTACTTTCCCTCTTTAATTTAATTGCAGAATTTAATAAGACAATTGCTTTTTGGTATTCTTTCAGTTTTATAAAACATACGGCTGAATTATATAACGAAGATGACTCATTATCTTTTATTCTTATTGCTTTTTCATACATATCAATAGCTCTTTTATAATTCTTGGAATTATAATACTCATTGGCTTTTTGAAAGTAGCTCATTTTACTCCTCCTCAGATTATATGATATTTTATAGTCCCTTAATAGATTTATATCCACTTTTAGAGAAAATATTCCAAAGGATTTCAGGGCAAATTATTTTTTGAATTAATAAATATCCACCAGCTTAGCTGGTGGTTTTTCCTAAGCCCTA
>NZ_JBGEWD010000018.1:0-52799 GCF_041205085.1 Clostridium moutaii | reverse complement strand
CCCATAAGTTAGATTTTTAGGTCTAACTTATGGGGGTCAGTTCAAACTTGATTAAAATCAGGTCCTTTTTATTTTATCTAAAAATCAGGGAGGCTAGAGATGGAAAATGAAATATTCAAAATGGCGGTACAGCAAGGCATTTGGGCCATGCTGTTTATTTTTATACTCGTTTACGTGTTGAAAGAGCAAAAAGAAAGGGATGAAAAAGCAGCAGAGAGAGAAGAAAATTACCAAAACATTATAGCTAAACTTACAGATAGACTAAAAACTTTAGACAACATAGGAGAAGACGTAAAAGAAATTAAAAACAAAATATTTAAATAGGAGGAATTTAAATTGATTAAAGGTATAGACATAAGTAATTTAAATGGTCCTATAAATATGAACCTTATTAAAAATGCTGGTAATAGTTTTGTTAT
The DNA here is from genome assembly GCF_041205085.1 of Clostridium moutaii. Lineage (NCBI taxonomy): Bacteria > Bacillati > Bacillota > Clostridia > Eubacteriales > Clostridiaceae > Clostridium > Clostridium moutaii. Next base: position 52,380 of record NZ_JBGEWD010000018.1, on the reverse strand, counting down.
TGCGAAGGCCACCGAAGGAAGTACCTTCNTTAAATAGGAGGAATTTAAATTGATTAAAGGTATAGACATAAGTAATTTAAATGGTCCTATAAATATGAACCTTATTAAAAATGCTGGTAATAGTTTTGTTATTGCGAAGGCCACCGAAGGAAGTACCTTCGTAGATAAATTCTATAATGACAATATTAAAAAAGCCAAAGCCCTGGGACTTGTTACCGGGGCGTATCATTTTGGAAATTTTACAACCATAGCAAAGGTCATCCAGGAGGCAAACTTTTTTAAGCAAATTGTAGAAGGTACCAATGCTGATTTTGTAGTCCTGGACTTTGAACAGCAGTGCAGTGGGGATATGACAGATGCATGTCTTGAATTTTTAAAGATAGCGTCTACTGTTGCACCAGCACTTATCTATTGTAATCCAAGCTATATAAAGGCTTACTTAAATAGCAAAATAGCCAAGTATCCTTTATGGATTGCTCATTATGGAGTTAGTTCTCCAAGCACTGTTTTATGGCCTAATTATGCTATATGGCAGTATTCCGAAAAGGGGCAGATATCTGGCATAGGTGGTTATCTGGATTTAAATTATATGTCAGATAGCTTTTTTAATAGTCTGGGAGGTACAAGACAGCCGAACCCGCTTGTGGAGCAGATTAAGGCTTTACAATATGACCTTAATTCTGAATACAATGCTGGATTGGTCGTAGATGGAGTAGTAGGCCCAGCAACTATGGCAGCACTAAAAGGAATACAAAACATTATTGTAAAGGGTTATAAGTCTTATGTAGTCCTTTGGATACAACAGAAGCTGGAGGGTTATGGCTATTTAAAGGAAGGTACTTATACGGAAAAGGTTTATGACGAGCCTACATTTCAGGCTGTTACCAATTTACAGAAAAACTGGGGCGGACCAACGGATGGAGTTCTAAGAATAGAGACCTGGAGTATATTTTTAAATAACTAAAATTATTTACAACATATCGTGTAAAGTCAGAGCGAATTTTTTATAAAAATGTAAAGTAAAAATAATATTGGAGGTAACAAAAATGAATATTAATAATTTAGAGAAATGCTTTTATGAGGCAAGCAAGTTAAATAAAAAATATGTAGGTGTAAAAATAAAGATGCAGGGATTTCCAAAGCCTGAAATAATAATTAATGAAAATGCTAATCTTGATGAAAAATTTACTTATTATAAAAAGGCCTATAATGAAGACCTAATGCTTAAAACCTTTAATGGAATTAAGATTATTGGGTTTACTTATGGAGATACATTTGCAGACATAGAGAAAGATTTAATTAAATAATTGGAGGAATGTATTATGACAAATTTAAATGTATTATTTATAATTTTAGGGCTGGCCGTTGGAGTAGGAGCTACAGTATTAATCCTATTGCCTTTTTTAAAGAAAAAGGGTGTTAACACAGCAGATGTTTTACAAAAGGTTGATAACGGCTTGCAAGAGGTTAAAAAATATACGGATGCAGCAAAAGCACTGGTGCCAGGTAATAAGTTTTTAAATATCTTAAGTGTTATAGAAAAATATGCTGAAATAGGAGTGGGACAGGCTGCACAGCTCAATGTATCTTCACAACTTCCGGCAGACCAGAGAAAAAAGAGTGCAGAGAATTATGTATACAGTGTTTTGAATAAGCTGGGTATAAATGTGGATGAAAATATCAAGACCATAGTTTCAGGAGTAATTGAGAATAAAGTATATGATTTAAAAACTCCTGAAGAAAAGAAGACAGCACAGCAAACGGCAGTTCAAAGTCAGATATCTCAGCTTCAAACTCAAAATTCACAGCTCCAGAGTGAAAAGGATAAATTACAAAAAGAAAACGAAAAATTAAAGCAAACTATAGCTAGTATACAAGGAGCAGTAACTCCTGTGCAAAATGCAGCAGCTCCAACTAATACAGCTCAATAATTTTAACCCCAGGTCATTAATTTGACTTGGGGTTTATTTTAGTTAGTAAACAAAATAAGAAGATTCCGAACTAACTTTGCTACTATGTCAACAATAACTTATTTGAACGTTACATACCCAAAATGATACTGTGCATTTGTGATAGTCTGCTTCAAATCCCTTCCCGTTGTAATAATCTTTAGCATACTAGCATTAATTGTATCTTCCTCTTTAATATTTTTAAGCTTAATCCAAATCTTAGCTTTTTCATCATCACCAAATTCAACAGGATATCCACTTCCTGGACATGATACTGGCATTTTGTCGGAATAGATTTCCAATACGTCAGCACTAAAAGCAATATCATTATCACAATTTTGGTTATTTATGGCAAAGAGAATTCTAACATTATTACCCTCGTCAATTTTCTTATTGTAATACTTCACTTTATCCTTGCTCATTCCATAATATAAAGATTCTGTTGAAAACCAAGTATAACCATGTAATTTTTCATCTTTTATGTAGACTCTTATTGTACCTTCACCGTCTAATTGATTACCTCCAATAGTTGTAGCTGAGCTAAGTTTCATAAATAAAAACTCGTTTGTATTACCTTCTGCTATTGTATCTCTATCTGCTATCATACTAATTACCCCTTCCACATTAAGATATTTCTTCTTCAATTTCAAATATAAATCTTCATCCTTTGCAAGCATATACATCTCCAATACGTCATTTAATGCTGCTGTTTTTGTTGTACCTTTAATCGTAACAAATTCATTAAACATATCCTGGATAGTATCTGCTACTGTAATTGTCATATAGTTTTGCCTTCCCATTTTCATAACCTCCTACTTTTGTACCATAAAGCCAGTAGAGCCATTTGATAATACTAATGTACCATAAAGCCGATAGAGTTGCCAATACATATTTTTACAATAGAAAACCGGGGCTTTATTTTTTTATATAAAATTAATTAGTATATTTAGCAGGAATATGAAAATTTTTGTAGAAATAGTTTTAATAAAATAATGTTTTAGTAATTAAGGTGATATAAATGGAAAGAGAATTAAAAAAGGGTGATAGCGTTAAATTCAATAAAGAAAAAGAATTCATTTATATAAAACCTCTTGGTTCAGGCGGAACAGGAGATACGCATTTATTTAAAGACGAAACTACAGATATGTTGTTTGCATTTAAAAAATATTCACCCAAAGATTTAAAATATAAAGAAGAATATTATAAACGCTTTGTTGACGAAATTAAAATTTTATTTAAATTATCACACAAAAACATAGTTAGAGTATATAATTATTATTTATACCCAAATTTAAATTTAGGATATTTACAAATGGAATATATTGAAGGTCAATCAATTGATAAATTTAATCCAAATAATTCAACTAAAAATTGGAATTCTATTTTTATAGAAACTATATCTGCATTTAAATATCTAGAAGCTAATAATGTTTTACATAGAGATATACGACCTACTAATATACTTATTGATAAAGATGAAAACATTAAAATAATTGATTTTGGATTTGGGAAGAAACTTGAAAATTTTCAAGAAAACGCTAAAAGTGTTTTTTTGAATTGGCCTGTTTCAGAATTACCAAATGAAGTAAAATTTAATAAAGAATATAATCATCAAACAGAAGTTTACTTTTTAGGTAAACTATTTCAAAAACTTATTAGAAATTATAAAGATAGTTTTAAATTTAACCACATAATTGAAAAAATGATAAATGTAGATCCCAATGAGAGATATAAATCTTTTAATGAAGTGACTAAAGCAATATCGGATGGGGTATTAAGTGAGATTGATTTTACTGAAAATGAAAAGCAAGTATATATTAATTTTGCGAATGGATTAATAGGCCATATTAATAATTATATAGATAATTATAATCCTATAAATGATTTAAATTACACACTTAACGAATTAGCTCAAGTTATTCATGATAGTGCTCTTGAAGAATTTATTCAAAATAATACTAGACTAATAAGATGTTTCATAAATGGTACATATAGGTATATTCCTACTAACGATATTAAAGTGGAAACGATAGTTGGTTTTTATAAACTACTAAATAACCTATCACTTCGAAAACAAAAAATTGTTTTAGATAATATTTATACTAGATTATCTAAGATTAAAGTTGAAATTAGTTATGACGATGGAGATATACCATTTTAATAGGGGGGTTATCTTATGAAAAAAGAAAGGGAAAAAATAAAAATTGTAATTACTAATCCAGAGGAACTACCTGCAGCTAAAAAAAGATTCACAAAATTATTTTGCGAACTAAACAAAGATAAAATATTAAAACGCATTGAAGATTTAAAAACTAAATAAATTTTGCGGGGGATTTTTGTGGGGATTCAGTGTCTATAAAGTGATCTTTTAATATAATAGATATAAACATACAAGAAAACCTCCAGCTTTGGGATGGAGGTTATAGTTTTATATAAAAATATATAAAATAAAGCCCGAGGATTGGTGGGGCTTTATTTTAAGAAGGCAACTTACATTGTAAGAAGTTAACTATGTATACTTATTATACCATAAATTGTAATAAAGTCTATCATATTTTTAATTCATTGTAACAATTACTAAAGTAGCTCTATATAATATATGGAATAAAAAGTTTCTCCTCATTTGGATGCTTAATCAATTCCTATGTATAGTCAAAGCTTTGGTTAACCCTAGAGCTTTATTTTTTACATATAAAAATAATTAGAAGCTCCAGCCTAATTAGCCAGAACTTCTATAAAGGAAGCATACAAAAATTAAAATGAAAATACTCTAATAATAGCATACCCATAATATATTAATTTATTCCTAATATTTAAATTATTGCTTTTTATAAAAAAGTGATAGAATATAAAGGCATATAAATCTATCTTTAACCATTATAATGGTCTTTTATTATCTTACGAATCATTCCGACTAATATAGCTCAATAATTATACCACAGGCCAAATTAATGACCTGGGGCTTATTTTTTGATTAAATATAACACGAAGTGCACACAAAGTTAATATGGTTGCATTACATATTATACAAGTACCATATCATAATATATGCATATGTTCAGTATTCTGTACTATTTTAATAAAAATAGTTAATAATAGTATATTTATTTTTCCCAGGTATAAATTCCACATCAATACCCATCCTTATGTCCCTGTCAAATTCCCTTGGATAGAATGTATATAATTGCTCCCCAGACAATACTTTTATCCAAGGTGCACAATCATTTACACTAGAATAATGTACTACAGTTCTTATCATTACTCTTCAGCTCCTTTTTATTTTTTTGCCGTCAAAAATTCGGCAAAAATAATTTTCAAAAATCAACTATTTGTAGCTATTAATAAAAATTAAAAGACAGTTGCGAATGGCTTAACTGCAATCTTTTCAAGCATTTTCTAACTGTTTCTTTAACATTCGTATTTGAATATGAAATATGTTAAGATAAGTTGTAAGTATTTAACTTTTGAATTTGAAAGGTGGCTGATTTAACTATGGAAGACAAAAAATTAAGCACACTTGTTGTATACTACTCTTTGGAAGGAAATACAAAGATGATGGCAGAAACTATTTCAAAAGAAATTGGCGGTGATACTTTAAGATTAGAAACTAAAAAAGCTATAAGTCCCCATGGAGTAATGAAATTTATAAGAGGTGGAGGTCAGGTGATTTTTAAAAAAGAACCTGAACTTGTTAAATATGATATTAATCCTGAGGATTATGATGTTTTATTTATTGGAACTCCTACCTGGGCAGGAAATTTTGCTCCGGCACTGAGAACATTCTTTTCTAAAACAAATTTAAAAGATAAAAAAATTGCACTGTTTAACTGTAATGGCGGACAAAGGGGTAAAACTTTTGAGAATATGGCAAAGAGCCTGGAAGGAAATGAGATTTTAGGTGGAATTGAATTTGATGTACCTCTTAGAAATGATAGAGAAGGGAATATAAAACAAGCTAAAATTTGGTCTAAAGAAATTATTTCAAAAATAAAATGAGCACTTTTATATAGAAAACTCAAATGAAGCGGAGGTATTAGCATGAATAATGGATTTTGTTATGATACTGAAATAGGTAAAATAGAAATTGTGGAAAATGGCGTAGCAATTACCAATGTGTACTTTCAAAAAAGCATGATTAAAGATGTGAATATTAATGAAACGCCATTGTTAAAGAAGGCAAATCAGCAGCTTGAAGAATATCTTTCAGGGAAAAGAAAGATATTTGATCTGCCCCTTGCACCAGAAGGTACGGAATTTCAGCAAAAAGTATGGAGGACATTGCAGAAAATTCCCTATGGAAAAACCTGCAGCTATAAAGAGGTAGCTCAAAATATAGGTAATGCAAAGGCTTGCAGGGCAGTAGGCATGGCAAACAATAAAAATCCCATTCCTATTTTTATTCCCTGCCATCGCGTTATCGGTGCCAATGGAAACTTGGTTGGATATGCAGGTGGTTTATCTATGAAAGAAAAACTTTTGAAAATAGAAAAGCAGATGTAGTACTTTATTGGAGGCAAAGATTATGTTGAATATAGGTTGTCATTTATCAGCTTCAAAAGGTTATGAAGCTATGGGAAAAGAGGCTCTTGAAATAGAAGCAAACACCTTTCAATTTTTTACACGGAATCCAAGAGGAGGCAGGGCTAAGAAAATTGATCCTGCAGATATAGAAGCACTGTTGAAAATTATGAGGGAAAATAAATTTCCTTTAATTATGGCTCATGCCCCATATACATTAAACGCCTGTTCTGCAAATGAAAAAACAAGAGAATTTGCATTTGACATTATGGCAGATGATCTAAAAAGAATGGAGTATTTGCCCAATAATTTATATAATTTTCATCCAGGCAGTCATGTAAAACAGGGTGTCCAGGTTGGAATAAAATATATTGTAAATATGCTTAACGCCATATTAAAGCCAGAGCAGACTACTACCGTACTTCTTGAAACAATGGCCGGGAAAGGTACGGAAATAGGCAGAAATTTTGAGGAGCTGAAACAAATTCTTGATGGTATTGCTCTTCCTGATAAAATGGGCGTGTGTCTTGATACCTGCCATGTCTATGATGCTGGCTATAACATTGTAAATGATTTGGATGGAGTCTTGGATGAATTTAATAAAATCATTGGACTTGATAAATTGCGTGCAATTCACCTAAATGACAGTAAGAATCCATTTTCAAGTCATAAAGATCGTCATGAGAAAATTGGAAAAGGATCCATTGGGAAAGAAGCTGTGATTAGAATTATCAATCACCCAAAATTGTGCCGCTTGCCGTTTTTTTTAGAAACTCCCAATGAACTGCCGGGGTATGCTAAGGAAATTAAAATGCTGCGGGAAGCATATAAGTTTTAGTTCATACTATTATCAATGTGTTTATTTTGATGGTATAATTAATATAATTTATGTTAATTGGAGGTACTGCAATAATGAATTATTCTGGAATTATTTTTGATCTTGATGGTACATTGCTTAATACACTTGCTGATATGGCAGATTCAATGAATATTGTATTAAAGAAACACGGGTTTCCTGTGCATGATATAGAAAAATATAAAAACTTTATTGGAAATGGTATGGAGAAATTGGTGTGGAGGGCGTTACCTCCGGACAGTGCAAATGATGAAATGGTGAAGTTGTGTCTGGCAGAATTTAAAAGGGAATATAATGAGAGATGGGATCAATTGACAAAGCCCTATGAGAGAATAAGGGAATTAATGGACAAGCTCCATTCTATGGGGATAACCATGTCAGTACTTTCAAATAAACCTGATAATTTTACCAAAATAATAATCGACAAATTTTTTGGGCTAAAACGCTTTAATTTTGTCTTTGGTGCAAGAGAAGGTATACCTAAAAAACCGGATCCATCTTCAGCGTTGGAAATATCCAGACTTTCAAAAATTCCACCATCAGAGTACCTTTATCTTGGTGATTCCGGGGTGGACATGAGTACAGCTAATAGTGCTGGAATGTACGCTGTAGGTGTAACATGGGGCTTTAGAGAAGTTCATGAGCTGCTGGAAAATGGTGCTAAAACGCTGATTAACAGCCCTATGGAACTTGTTAAACTCATAGAATAAGGAGAGTGCATATGAAATGCCAAATTTTTATGGCGTAAAAGAAGGAAAAATCCCGGGAGTATATAATAGCTGGGAAGATTGTGAAAAACAGATCAAAGGATTTTCCGGAGCTGTATATAAAAAATTTAAGGACTATGATTCTGCACTTGAATTTATAAGTCAGGATAAAACTTATTCGCCACAAAATGTACCTGAAAAGGATGTCCTATACGCCTATGTGGATGGATCCTATAACAACGGTGATAATATAGCAGGATATGGAGTGGTAATAGTAAAAAATGATACTGTGCTTTTTAAGGATTTGGGAGCTTTTAGAATTACTGACATGATTGAAAGCAGAAATGTATTTGGTGAGATAAGGGGAGCTTTAAAGGCCGTTGAACTGGCGTTAGCCAATGATTTTACAGATATAGTTATTGCTTATGATTATAAGGGTATAGAATGTTGGGCCACAGGTGAATGGAAGGCAAATAAAATTCTCACTAAAGATTATAGGGATTTCATGCAAAAATATATGAAAAAGATAAACATAGGATTTAAAAAAATCAAGGCTCATTCAGGAGAAGATAAATATAATGAACTAGCTGATTTACTGGCAAAAAGAGCTGTGGGAATATTATAATGAGTATTTTTTGGATTTAAGGTATCTGCTTTCACAAAGCAAATACCTTATTCATTTATCAGTGTTTATTTTAAGATTTATGTTAGCGGTTATCAATTTTTTCAGGATAGAGATCATGATAATAAAGTCTTTTTTGGGCAACCTGTTTCCAAGTGGTATTTTCTTTCCCGTAATTTGCATAAGGATCAATGGATATTCCACCTCTAGGAAGAAATTTCCCCTGAACTTCTATATATTTTGGAGATATGGTTTTTATAATATCCTTCATTATTATATTAATGCAGTCTTCATGAAAATCTCCATGATTCCTGAAGCTGAAAAGATAAAGCTTCAGTGATTTGCTTTCCACCATTAATTTATCCGGCACATAGGAAATATAAATTGATGCAAAATCCGGCTGGCCGGTTATTGGACAAAGGCTTGTGAATTCCGGACAGTTGAACTTTACAAAATAATCATTACCAGGATGTTTGTTCTTGAAAGTTTGAAGCAGTGAGGCATCATAATCAAATTTATATTCTGTTGTTTTTTCACCGAGAACAGTGGTATTTTTCAATTCAGTTTTTCTATTGTTCATATGTGTTAATTACCTCCCATTAAAAGTTAACTTTGCTCTGAAGCTGTTTAAAAAGTAATACACCTATTATAGCGGGTATAATTTGTCCTATGCAAAGGCTTGTAGCCAGAAGCACATAGCTTATATTGAGTATTTTTGAAAGCCATATGGGAACTATTAGGCCTGGACCACAAATAAGCGGAATTATCATAAACCAGCAGTTCAAATTCATACGTTTTATCAAATAAGTAAATGCACTTGTTATAACCCCTACTATAAAACCACCTAAAATGTCATATATGCCCATTCCACCCATTAAGGTATTACTTATCATGTTGCTTAACCCCAATGGTACTATAAGGTAAGGGGCAAGAGCACTTAGTGAATATAATGCTGTGGCTATTCTTATCTGATATTGACCAAATGCAAATCCCTGGGTGAAATACATAAGAGCTATGTAAAGGGCCATTATCAATCCCGACAAGGCAATCTTTCTTGTAGTAAAAAATTTTTTGCTTTCCATTTTCCCTCCTGACACAGAGGTAACTATCCCGAAATAAAAAGCGCCCTAGGCGCTATAAATAGACTATTTCAATAAATAATCTATAGCCCATAGTTTTTTTTATAGACAGGATGGTTACGAACTGTCTTATATAGTTTTTCCCACTCCATTATATATTATAAAGTCTGTAAAATCAAGAGGGCTTATAGAAAGCCCATTTATTTTTCTAGTACATAGTAAATTCTTATCTGTGACCCAAGTGTTTCTACTTCTTATTTTCATTTTACACTGCCATTTATAATGTTCTCTTAGTATTGGAACCAAGAATTCTGGAATGGCTATAGTTCTTTTACTTTTCTAATGCATATAATGAAGCCTAACTCAATACTCTTTTATAATTAGATAGTGTTTGTGGAGATAAGTTTTCAATTTACCCTCCCTTTAATATAATTTAATAAACCTATGGCTCCAGGGTTAAGTGGAGCTCCAATGCGGGAAGCCGCAAATATAATAATTCCTATATCTTGTATAAGGCACCTGACTTTTAGCTGGGTGTCTTTGAAATTTCATAATGTTTACAAATAGTTAACTAATATGACATTAAGACGTAACAAACACTATATATACTTATAAGTGTCCTAAGGAAATAGCCTTAGCGAAATTGAAAATAATAAATTTACATAAATGAAAAGAGTAATGGTAATTACTAAGCAGGTGCTTGTGGTTGCAGGGCACGATAAACTTAAATGCAACCGCCAATAGACACTATATAAAATTGTTATCCCCTTTAAAATTATATTGCAGGGTAGGCATCCGTCATTTGGGATGCTTATTTTGCGTGAAGAAAAGAAATGGACATGTAAATTAATCATATCCATCTTTTGATTTATCCATTTATATCAAGTTTTTGTTTAATTGCAGTTTGGATAACTTGGGAAAAATTTATATTGTTTTTCTCAGCCAGGGACTTTAACCACTGGGGCATAGTTATAGTAGTTTTTACAGAAGTGTTTTGAGTAGTTTCACGATATAGTGGCATATAAACATCAACTAATAATGGTATTTGAATGTTATCCTCCTCCATACCAAATAAATGTAACGCCAAAACCTCTTTAGCATTTTTAACAGCTTCATCCATACTGTCGGCGTTTGATACACAACCAGGTAAATTAGGAAATATGATGTCTATATTGTCTTTATAAGGAAGATTATAGATCAGACTTTGCAAATAAAGTAATATCTGGAAGTTTAAAAATGAAACTAAGTTTGCCATAAGAAAAATAAGCGAGGCTATAAAAAGCATGTAGTTTTTACTGGAAGAATAAATTAATAGAATGCCCTTCAAAATACTTGCAAAAATCGTATATAAGCATAAAAGATATGAGGATATACTTTGCTGTTAATTATCAAGAAGGAGAGGGAATTAATAATGAGCAGAGATGAAGAAAGAAAATATAGTGTATCTCAAATGATACAAAAATTAGAGAGCAATCCTGATTTATTATTTGTAGACAAGAACGGAAATGCTTTTGGTGTAGGGGAATACGGATATTTAGAAGTATCAAGCATCGAAAAAATTAATATTAAGGATAAAAGCTGGAAAACTATTAAGAAAGTAAGTAACTTTAATAATGCACTTACTGAATTTAACGACCTCCAAAAAGATATATATTGTAAATATAGTGGTTCATTAACACATTATCATCCTAATAGCATTGATGAATTACATTATTTAGTAGATGATAAAGATAATCCTATAAGCTCAGATGAAATATTAAATGGAACTTGGTATGTGGATTATTCAAATGGAAGTTAAAATAATACTACTGAGGCAATATTAAAGGTGGATGATTATATATGGAATTAAAGAGGATGTGTCCTAAGTGTGGAAAATAATATATGCGTGTATGCATTGGAATAAGGAGGCTATATGGGAAATTCAATTATTTCAAAGGCTGTTAGGGATGAAATATAAGAAGAAAATGGAGATAGAGAAAAGATAGTTTATTCTGATATATTTCCATGCACCAGGATAAAACAAGGTGATGGAGCTATGAACTTGTGGTCACTTGAAGGTGGAACAATTATCTTGCTACTTCACCTAGAAGACTGCAAATCAGCAACCAAATCAAAATGAAGTGTTAGTTCAGACCGTAGCGGATTTAACCTTACAAAATGCGGACTTAAATAACCAAATGCAGATACTATTACAAACTGTTGCTACTATGCAATTAGGATAGAGAAAGGATGATATAAATGAGTAAATATTTTAATTTTTGGCGTATGTGCTATAAAAATAGTTGGGTAACTTTGGACATGGTAAAGCAGGCTGTAAGTAAAAGTATTGTAACTGCAGATGAATACAAGACCATAACTGGACAGGATTATACACCGGCATAATAATAGAATATAAGGCAAAATAGGGTTAGAGATAGCTTTTTTATTTTGTCTTTATTTTCATAGTAATAGTATAATAATATTAAATCATATTTGTAAATCTCTGCGAAGGTTATTATAAAATATAAAATTGTTTATTATGTAAGTTTAACTTGATATATAAGTGAAGTAATGATATAGTTTTAATGTAAGGTTAACATTACAGGAGTGATAATCTATGAAAAATCGATTAAAGGAATTCAGAGAGAAATTTGGATTAACTCAACAGCAGTTAGGAGAAATTATAGGTGTATCACGACAGGCCATTAATTCTATAGAGACAGAAAAATATGAACCTTCAATATGGCTAGCTTATGATATTTCCAAAGTCTTTCATAAGTCTATAGAGGATATTTTTCTTTTTGAAAAAAGTGAAAGAAAATCCAGATCACAACAAAGTAGAGGTGTAGTTTAAATGGCATTAAGACAAATTAGATTTTCTGATGATGAAATATTAAGGAAAAAAAGTAGAAAAGTTGAAAAGGTAGATGACAGAATAAGACAAATTTTAAATGATATGGCAGATACCCTGTATAATACAGAAAATGGTGGAGGATTAGCAGCTCCGCAAGTAGGTATATTAAAGAGATTGGTTGTGATAGATATGGGACAGGGACTTATAAAATTAATCAATCCAGAAATAATTAAGCAGGAAGGAGAACAAGAGGTTGTAGAGGGATGTTTAAGCATTCCTAATGTAGTTGGAAAATTAAAGAGACCTGCAAAAGTAACAATACAAGCATTAAACGAAAATGGGGATAAAATTATATTAAAAGGTACAGGAGATTTGGCAAAATGTTTCTGTCATGAAATAGATCATTTAGAAGGTATACTTTTTACTGATTTAGTTACTGAATATATAAAATGATTTTATTGTATTTAACGATTATATAATAATTCGTAAAATAAGAAAAATGCGTAGTTAATATATATTTGTATAGTCTTTACAAAAAAACAAGCAACTTTATACCTGCTACAACCTACAAGTTTACCTTCATAAATTTTTCGTATCCAGTGCTCTTATTGAGTTAAAGATTGCAATCAATGCAACTCCCATATCTCCAAATACAGCTTCCCACATTGAAGCCATACCCAATGCACCTAATATAAGGAATATTGCTTTAACACCTAATGCAAATATTATATTTTGATATACTATACATTGAGTTCTTCTTGCAATTCTTATTGCAGACACTACCTTGGGTGGTTCATCAGTCATGATTACAATATCCGCAGCTTCAATGGCAGCATCCGCCCCTAAACCTCCCATGGCTATGCCAATGTCTGCTCTTGCAAGTACTGGCGCATCATTTATTCCATCACCAACAAATACAATTTTTCTTTTAGAAGATTTTTTCATTTCTATAGATTCAACTTTCTTTACCTTATCAGCTGGCAACAGTTCTGAATAAACTTCATCCAAACCTAATTGCCTCCCGATTTTATTACCAACAGTTTCTAAATCCCCAGTAAGCATTATCGTTTTCTTGATGCCAAGAGATTTAAGATTCTTAATTGCATTTGGTGAATCTTCTTTCACCTCATCAGCGATTACTATATTGCCTGCATACTTTTTATCTATTGCAACATGAACTACAGTATCTATAGTATTAACATCATTGTATTTAATATTTTCACTGGCCATCAATCTAGTATTGCCAACAAGAATTTCTTTACCGTTGACATTAACCTTAATGCCATGTCCAGCAATCTCCTGATAGTTTTCAATTTGATTTTTATCAATTTCCTTATTGTAAGCCCTTACAATTGAAAGAGCAATAGGGTGGTTTGAATAGCTTTCTGCATATGCTGAATTTTCTATTAACTCTTCATTTGAATAATCACTTTGAGGATTTATTTCTGTAACTTTGAATACACCTTTGGTTAATGTACCTGTCTTATCAAAAACAACTGCTTCAACATCATTCAATGCTTGGAGGTAGTTACCGCCTTTTACTAGTATTCCTTTTTTTGAAGTTCCTCCGATACCACTGATGAACCCTAATGGTATTGAAATTACTAATGCACAAGGGCAAGATACCACTAAAAATATTAAAGCTCTATAAATATAGTCAGAGAAAGTTGCCCCTGAAATAACCAAAGGTGGTATTATTGCAAGTGCTAAAGCACCAAATACAACAATTGGAGTATAGTAACGTGCAAATTTTGTTATAAACTTTTCAGTAGGAGCTTTTTTACTGCTGGCATTTTGAACTAAATCCAGAATCTTAGATACAGTAGATTCCTCATATTTTTTTGACACTTCAACTGTTAGGACACCATTCTCATTGATAAATCCACTTAAAGCATCTTTACCAGGGTTCAATTCACGTGGAACTGATTCACCTGTTAACGCAGACGTATTAACCATTGAAGTTCCTTCTATAACCTTACCGTCAAGAGGAACTTTTTCTCCTGGTTTTACAATAATTATATCTCCTATGGTTATCTCTTCAGGTGATACTTTTTTCAATTTATCGCCAACTTTAAGGTTTGCATAATCAGGTCTTATATCCATTAATGCACCGATTGATTTTCTGGAATGATCTACAGCCATATCCTCGAACAATTCACCTAACATATAGAATAGCATAACAGCTACACCTTCTGGATACTGTCTAACGCAGAAAGCACCAATTGTAGCAACACTCATAAGAAAGTGTTCAGTAAATACCTGGCCTTTAGATATTTCCTTTATTGCTTGTAAAACAACATTTCCACCAACTATGATATAGCTTATTAAGAATATAGTCAGCTCAAGCCAATTCTGGAACTTGAAAATCATTCCTAATACAAATAGAGCACTACCAATCACAAGCTTTATTATCACTTTTTTGCGATCCTCTTCCTCATCGTCGTCATCATAATTATTTTCATTTTTAATGTCTTTTTTTGTGGTATGGGAATCAATTACCTTAACTTCTGGCTCTATATCTTTTACTATTTTAGTTATCCGGTTTGTAATTTTAGTCTCTACATCTTTATCTTGAATTTCTATGACTAATTTTTTTGATATAAAGTTTATTGAAGCTGACTTTATACCTTTTATCTTTTTAACTTCATTCTCAATTTTTTCTGCACAATTTGCACAATTCAGACCTTGAAGCAAAAATTCTTTTTTAATTACAGAATCCATAAAACTTTACCTCCCTCCTAAAAATTTTTTATTTATTTTCATTAACATGAGATAAACATTGATTAAACATTGTCTTGATATGCCCATCATTCAATGAATAGTACACAATTTTTCCATCCCTTCTATATTTAACTAATTTTGACTGCTTCAATATTTTAAGATGATGTGATATTGCAGGCTGACGCATATTCAGTACAGCACAAATATCGCATACACACATTTCAGACAGCATTAGTGAGTTAATTATTTTCAATCTCGTAGGGTCATTTAATACCTTAAAAAACTCTGCCATATTAAATATTGAAGTATCATTTGTAATATTTTTTTTAACCATGTTAACTACGTTATCATGTATAATATTTACGCCGCAAACTTCAATATTTTCATTATCATAATTCATAGTCTATTTTCCTCCTATATTTAAACATATAAACACATAAGTATATGTTTATATGTTTAGTAAAATTATAATCTAAATAATTTAGATAGTCAATAATACCTTTAAAAATGGTTCACAATTTTTTACTCTTACGAATTAAAGTATTTACATATTTTAAACATGTTAGGTTTTTTTATAAAATCTATTGACTTCTCATAGCTGGCCTCTGCTGTCAGATTAACCTTAATATATTTTGTACATCCATATAAAATCTCCTTTTAAAGTTAACTTGAAAAACTTTAAAACTTATTTTAGGAAGATTATCACATACTTTTTGAACACTTTCCATCCACTTTCTTATTTGACGCATACAGTAGAAACTCCAGGCCGAAAGCTGGAGTTTATCTTTATGAAAAGACCAAATAAAGAACAAGGAAAATGAAAGAATACGATAATAGCATATCCATCTTATATTAACGTGAGTTCGATAAGCTAAATGGAAATATTTATTAGAAAGTTTGGATTAAGATGGCTTCTTGGAAAATTCAAACTGTCACCAAATGCCTATTATAACTTTTTAATAAAAATCTGTGTATATTGTAAAAAAAGCGGAATACTAAGCATGAGGTGATTTGAATGGAAAGTGTATGGAATTCTGAGGTTAATTTTAGAAAAAGAGAAGCCTTAAATAAAAATATAGAATGTGATATTATTATAATAGGGGCCGGAATGGCTGGCCTTCTAACAGCATATATGCTTAATAAAAGGGGGAAGGAAGTTGTTGTTATTGATGCAAAAAGCATTGCAGGCGGGGTTACAAAAAATACAACTGCAAAAATAACATGCCAGCATGACTTGATTTATGATAATTTAATAAAAGAATTTGGTGAAAAAGGGGCAAGACAATATGCTAAGGCTAATGAACTTGCAATACAAAAATATAAAGAAATAATTAATGAGGAAAATATTGATTGTAATTTTGAATACAAAGATGCATATGCATATTGTTTAAATAATATCCAAAGTCTTGAAGATGAATATAATGCGGCTAAAAAGTTAGGAATTGATGCGGAGTTAGTGGATGAAGTAAATCTTCCCTTTAAGATTAAAAAGGCATTGAAATTTAAGAATCAGGCACAATTTAATCCGCTTAAATTTTTAAAACCAATTTCAGAAAAATTGACTATTTACGAAAATACAACAGCACTTGATATTACTGAAGAAAATTCTGTAGTTACAAAGGATGGAACAGAAATTAAAGCAAATAAAATAGTGGTAGCAACACATTATCCATTTTTAAATACTCCAGGCTATTATTTTATGAAAATGCATCAGGAAAGATCTTATGTTATAGCTTTAGAAAATGCTCAAGATGTAAATGGAATGTATATAGGCGTTGATAAAAACTCATATTCATTTAGGAATTATAAAAATTTGTTATTACTTGGAGGCATAGCTCAAAGAACTGGTGAAAATGAAGAAGGAGGAGCTTATGATAAATTAAGAAAAGTAGCTAAAGAGTTTTATCCAAATTCCATAGAAAAATATCATTGGTCAGCACAGGATTGCATGACTTTAGATAATATACCTTATATAGGGCATTACTCATCAAAAACTCCTAATATTTATGTCGAAACAGGATTTAAAAAATGGGGTATGACAAGTTCAATGGCAGCTGCAATGATAGTAAGTGATATGATTCTTGAAAATGAAAATGACTTCTCAGAAATATTTTCACCTGGAAGATTTGATATATCAACATCCATGAAAAATGCTGCTAATGATCTTATAATAACAGCAAAGAACTTTATTGCACAACGGGTAAATATTCCTAATGAGAATTTAGAAAATATTCAAAGAGGCCATGGCGGAGTGATAAAATATAAAGATCAGAAAGTTGGAGTTTATAAAGATAATGATGGAAATGTATATACAGTATCAACCAAATGTGCTCATTTAGGATGCGAACTTTATTGGAATGCTGATGAATTAACTTGGGACTGTCCTTGCCATGGCTCACGATATGATTATAAGGGAAATTGGATACAAAGCCCTACAAATAAGTCTCTTGCTACAATATAACATTTTGATGAAATTTTTTATACTTAAATATTTTGATTTAACTTATTGAATTCACGGTATATTATTTAATTCATTGTAACAATTACTAAAGTAGGTCTATATAATATATGGAATAATAAGTTTCTCCTAATTTGGTTGCTCAATTTCCATATATAGTAAAAGCTCTAGCTGATTCTAGGGCTTTATTTTTTACATATAAAAATAAGTAGAAACTCCAGCCTAAAAGTTGGAGTTATGTTTTTAAATATGCAATTATATTATTCAATAATGCAAAATACATACTTTTTAAAATTATCCAGATAAATTCCATGTTTGCAAATCATTTTTGAATACTAGAAACATTGATATAACTAGCTTTACAGTGAATTAAGACAGCATGGTTACGAACTGTCTTGTGAACATTTTCATATATTATTATATGCTATGAAGTATCTAAAATCAAGAGAATGATTGTCAAAATGAGGGATAGGCATAGATATCAGTATTATTTCAATATATAGTTATAAAAACTATATATTGAAATATGATTATATATGTAGTATTATATTAATACAAAGAATATAAATATTTAGATTGAAACAAAAAAGGAGTAAATTATGTCAATTATAGAAGTCCTTCAAGAATGGTATAAAAATATATGTGAGAGCAGCATTTGCACGGGAATACAAATAGAAACTGTAAATAATTGTGGATGGTGTGTATATATTGACTTATTTGATACAGCTTATGAGACTGAAAGCTTTGACACTGTGTATATACAGAAAAGCGGTAGTGATTGGTTTAAATGTATTAAAGAAAATAGCTTATTTAAGGGCTATGGTGGAGTTCAAAACCTAGAAGACATTTTAAATGCCTTTTACTGCTGGATAAAAACTGAAAAAGCTTAAGCTTCTATATTTTAAAGCTGACTATAAACTTATTATACGAGGGGGGAATACTATGAAAACAAAGGAAAGCTACAAGTTAGTTGCTTTTGGTGATTCCATAACAAAGGGTGTTATATATGATAGCAGGAGAGCAAGATATTCAAATCTGAAGAATTGCTTTGCTAATCTGGTTGGAAAAAGTATTAAAGGTACTGTATATAATGCCGGAAGATTTGGAAGTACAATTAAAAGAGGTGTAAGCAAAATGTACCCTGATGTCATGAAAAAAACTCCTGATATCGTATTAATAGAGTTTGGTGGAAATGACTGTGACTTTGACTGGAAAAGCATAGCACATAATCCTGACTCTGAACATAAACCTAAAACAGATATTTCAATCTTCCGTGATACCCTATTTAATATGATATGCACTTTTGAAAAGTTTAGTATAACACCAGTACTTATGACGCTCCCTCCGCTAGATTATAGAAGATACTTCAAGTGGATTACAAAGGGGGATAAGGTAGCTGAACAAAATATTTTAAGATGGTTAGGCTCAGAAATAGAAATTTATAATTGGCACAAGGTATATAGTGAAATGATTACAAAGATTGCACATAGAACAAAAACTATTTTAATTGACGTGAGATCAGAAATTCTTAAGCAGGGTGATTATAGCAGATTTTTGTGTATAGATGGTATTCATCCTAATTTAGAAGGTCATTCCTTAATTGCTGATATAATACTTAATTTTGTTGAGGATAATTATAAATTTTTACTGAAATCTATACCCATTCCCTGAATAAAACCTTCCATTGCCAGATGAATTTATCCAAATTTCAATATTTATATTGCATTTTCCATAAACTTATAATGTATAATATAGAAAATATGTTATGATATTTATACAAAATACTTAATTAAAAATTATAAAGGGAGTAAATGGTCATGATAAAAATAGATACTGAAAAATGTATAGGGTGCGGGCAATGTGTTAAAGATTGTTTCCCAATGAGTATAGAAGTAGTGGATGGTAAAGCAGAGATTAATAATAAGGACTGTATTAAATGTGGACACTGTATTGCAGTTTGCCCCCAAAATGCGGTAGCAATGGATGAATACAATATGGCGGATGTGAAAGATTATGATAAAGAAAGTTTCTCAATAGATGCAGACAACTTATTAAATTTCATAAAATTCAGGAGAACTGTAAGACAGTTTAAAAATAAAAAGGTTGAAGAAGAAAAAATTGCTAAAATTATAGAGGCTGGAAGATTTACTGAGACCAGCAGTAATATGCAGGATGTATCGTACATAGTTATACGAGAGAGGCTAGATAAATTAAAAGATTTAACCTTTGAAAGCTTAAAAACAATGGGAGAATACATTCTTAATAATCATACTCTAGAAACTAAGTTATATAGAAAATATGGCAAGATGTGGATAAAAATGTATGAAGAATATAAAGAAAATCCTAAAAATGATAGAATATTTTTTAACGCTCCAGTAGTAATAGTTGTAACAGCTAGCTCACAGGTAAACGGAGCATTGGCTTCTTCAAATATGGAACTTATGGTTAATGTCCTAGGTCTTGGAGCACTTTTTAGTGGATTTTTCGTAAGAGCTGCCCAAGGAAACAAGGAGATTACAGATTTCCTTGGAATTAAAAAAAGAAAAGAAATTGTAACATGTATGATACTGGGCTATCCTGATGTAAAGTATTTGAGAACAGTACCGAGAAAAGAAGTAGATATAAACTGGAAATGAGATAATTATAACTTCTGAAGAAAAACTCAAAAAATTAAAACTCGGAAGATCAAATTATAAATAGGATCTGTCTATAGTGATCAAGCTTATAAAACTTGGAGTAAAGACTATAATTTCAACAGTATGCTTATGACTATTCAAAGCTACAATTATTTATATAATCGGTAGTTTAAGAGAGCGGGGATATAATGAATGCATTTCTCACGGTAATTCCAATTATACTTATAAGGTTCGGACTTCTAAGCATATTAGACAAAGAGGCATTAAAACGTGCGGCCTACTTTCCTCCGCTAATTGGAAGTGAAAAGATAGCGTTCTGGTTTTATCAAATTTCTAACATTCTTATACTCCTGTATTTATTTTTTCTCAAGATCAAGAATGACTCGTTTTGGTCTTGTGCGGGTCTGATCATATATAGTTTAGGAGTTATTCTTTGTATTGTATCCGTATCAAACTTTGCAAAACCGAAAAAGGATGGAATAAATCTAAAAGGACTATACAAAATCTCCCGTAATCCTATGTATGTTGCATACTTCATTTACTTCTTGGGTTGTGTATTGCTTACACATTCATGGATATTGCTTGGGTTATTAATAATTTTCCAAATATCGACGCACTGGATTATTCTTTCAGAAGAAAGATGGTGTATCAAGAAATTTGGGGAAGAGTATATAAACTATATGAATAGAGTGAGACGTTATTTTTAGATAGGTGCAGTATAAATTTGATATTCAAGTGGTGATTCGCTATCCTTTTATATTGTGAAATAAAATTACTTGACATCAGCAAATTGCATTAGGTAATATGCTATTCTCTTATTTTTATGCATCTTTATAATTATTGAAAGTGAAAGAATTTATCAAATACCGTATTATTCCAGAGAATTTTACGGTATTTTTATATTGTTTACAAATAGTTTGTCAATATGACATTAAGTTGTAACAAATACTTTATATAATTATAAGTGTTCTAAGGAAATATCCTTAGCGAAAATTAAAAGATTGTCTCCCTTAAAATAAGTACCCGTTATTAGGGTGCTTATTTTTTATAGCTTTTCCTGTTCTTCCAATAGTAAATCACAGAATTTAGAAACAAGTCTTATGTTTTTATTATTACATTTATTGAGTTTTTGGGCAATTTCATCTTTTAAGTATTCATTAGAAATATATATTGAATCTAATAGGACAAAATCTGGAGTTATACCGAGGGAATTGCAAATTTTCAGCAAAGTATCAATGCTTGGTATAGAACAGTTCCTTTCAATATTACTTATATAATTATTTGAAAGTCCGGTCATTTCTGCCAGTTGCTCTTGAGTAATTTTTTTCTTTTTTCTGGCTAATTTAATACGATTCCCCATTTTTTTGTAATCTGTTTTCATCTGCATCACCTATTCTGACTTTAGCTATTTTTAACAAAACATATAACAAACTGTAAGTGTAAAATACACTTGTAATTGTATAAAAAAATGTGTATACTATAAAATAGATTACATTTATGCACAAATATTGAAAATTAAAAGCTAAATTATTACAAATTTAATCCTTGTTATTAAATTATGTACATTTTATTATGAAAAATTACATTTGACAAGAAAACTTATAACATCAATAATCTTGTATAAGTAGGTGAAAATATTGTCAATAGAAGATAAAAATTTTATATTAAATAATATAAATGAGACTATAATGAGATGGAACATGGACAAAAACGAATTTTTATTGTCTAAATCATGGGAAAATATAACCGGATATTTTATTTCCCCAAAAATGAATTTCTTTGAAGAACTTGTAAAAACAATATATCCTGATGATATAGAGATGTTCGATGAAATTTTAATGAAATGTATATGTGAAAAAATATATTCTTTTGAATGTGAGTATAGGATTATAACAAAATCACATAGAATAAAATGGATGCTTCACAGGGGAAAAATTTTAAAAAATAGTGAAAAATGCAATTTAATGATAGGTTTTATTTCAGATATAACTGACAAAAAAATATACGAATTGGAAATCAGATATCTAGCATATAATGATGTATTAACTGACATTCCCAATAAATTGCTTTTAATAACGAAATTAAATGATTTTTTTAATAAGTCAAGTTTGGATGATAAGAAAAAAATGGCATTGTTTTATATTGACGTTGACAATTTTGAAAAGATAAACAATATACACACTACAGAATTTGGTGACAATGTGTTAAAAAAAATATCAGATACGCTGAAAAGTGTTCTGGGAAGCAACAGCAGGTTGTATAAGGTAGATCAAAGTAAATTTGCAATTATGGCATATAACTGCAAAGGTGTGGAAAATGTCAGTTTAAAAGCCAGATATATTTTAAATTTATTTAATAGATTAGTGGAAATTGACGGGATAAAAATATTTATAACTCTAAGCTTAGGTGTCTGTATGTGTACGAAAGATACGCCGGATACCGATAAAATTATGAGAAGTTCAGATATGGCACTTATAAATGCTAAAAAGCTTGGTGGAAACCAGTATAAAATATACAATCCCAAAATGAATTTTGAAATAATAAAAAAAGTGGAAATTGAGAATGAACTCAGGAAGGCCATAATAAATAAGGAGTTTATCTTATATTATCAACCGCAAGTTGACATTACTTCAGGAAAATTATATGGATTGGAAGCATTGATAAGATGGAATTGCAATGGTTCCATAAGATTACCTTCTTATTTTATAGACATTGCCGAGCAAAACGGAATGATAAACGAAATAGGGAAATTTGTTTTGTACGAGTCCTGTAATCAAATGAAAAAATTTAACATTCTAGGATATAATAGTATATATGTGTCTGTAAATATATCTGAAAAACAACTTGAAGAAGATTCATTTCTAAATTTTATAGATTTTACAATAAAAAGTACTGGCATAAATTCGAAGTATCTTTGTTTTGAAATTACAGAGAGGATACTAATGGATTTGTCAAAAAAGATATTGGATAGGATTTTTAAAATAAAAGAGATGGGAATAAAGATATTTATAGATGATTTTGGAACAAAGTACTCATCTTTAAATTATTTGAGAGATCTTCCCATTGATGGAATTAAGATAGACAAGTCCTTTATAGATAATATACAAAATTTTGGGAAGGACATGGTAATTTTAAGAAGTATTGTAAATCTGGCTCTGGATTTGAATATTGAAGTGGTGGCAGAAGGTGTGGAAATTGAGGAACAGTTAAATTGCCTTAAAGATATCGGATGCAGTAAGATACAAGGATTTATATTCAGCAAACCAATGAGTTCAAAGAAATTAGTTCAAAACTTAGAAAGTGGATATATTTATTAATAAATATCTATAATTATAGGAAAGAGGAAAGGTAAGATGGAATTTTTACAAAATATTAAAATGAAAACCAAATTAACAGTATGCTTTGGAATTATGACTGTTATAATTGCTGCTATTGGAATTGTGGGTGTGGTATCATTTCCCCATAAGAATATTGTAACTGCAGTGCTGGTAATAATGGGGATTATATTTGCACTTGTATTTGAAGTATTTATATCCAAAGATATAAATAAATCCTTGTCAAAGATGATAAATCTGTCAAAAAATTTGTCTGAACTGGATTTAAGACAAACCAGTGAGATTGATAGAAAAGATGAATTCGGAGAGGTATTTTTATCAATGAAACAGGCACAGGAAAACATAAAAAAATTTATTGAAAAAATTACTGAGAAATTTCAAAATATAAACAGTTCCAGCCAGGAGCTTTCTGCCACAGTACAGGAATTGTTTGCAAAGACCATGGATATAGATAATGCAATGGGGAATATAACTTCTGGAATTGAGGAAAATGGTGCAGCTTCAGAAGAAATAACAGCTTCTGTAGAAGAGGTGGATGCTAATATAAACGAGCTAGCACAAAAAGCAGTGGAAGGAAGCAATAATGCAAATGGAGCCAAGACAAGAGCTACAGATGTAAAGAAAAATGGTGAAAATGCCGTAGAAGAATCAGAAAAATTATATTTGGAAAAGGAGAAAAATGTATTACAGGCAATTGAAGATGGTAAGATAGTTGACAATATAAAGGCTATGGCAGATACAATAGCAAATATAGCAGAACAGACAAATCTTCTGGCACTAAATGCTTCTATAGAATCGGCAAGAGCTGGAGAACAGGGAAAAGGATTTGCTGTAGTTGCAGATGAAGTTGGAAAGCTGGCGGATGAATCTGCAAGGGCAGTAGTTGGAATTCAGGATACCATAGTTAAAGTGCAGAAAGCTTTTGAAAATCTTTCTCAAAACAGTAAGGATATTCTGGAATTTATAAATCAGAATGTACATAGTAAATATGAGTATTTTAAACAAGTTGGAAACCAATATTATGAGGATTCGGATTTTGTGAGCAAGATGTCTGAAGAAATAGCATCCATGTCAGAAGAACTTACAGCAACGGTAAACCAAGTGAGCGATACGGTTCAGGATATTGCAAATGCATCCCAGAAGTCTTCCGAACATGTGGAAACTGTAAAATCAAATGTGGATGAGACGACAAAAGCCATACAGCAGGTGTCTGGAATTTCACAGAAGCAGGTAGAACTTGTCCAAAATTTAAATGAGCTAATATTGAAATTTAAGATATGAAAAAACATTTTTATATCTTTTATTATTCAATAAAAAAGTATTGGGGTTTTATTGACAAACTATATCATTTAATGATATAGTTTTTTTGAAGGATGATATATCATTTAATGATATATTTGGAGGCAGATATGGCTAGAAACAATTCTTTGAAAAAAGGTGAGCTTACAGATACATATTATTATATTTTACTTTCCTTAATGGAACCAAAGCATGGATATCTGATCATGAAATCAGTTGAAATAATATCAAAAAATACTTTTTCAATAGGTCCTGCTTCTTTATATAGCAGTATAAAAAAGCTTCTTGAGGGTGGACTTATAAAACTTACGGAGGAATCTCAGCAAAAGAAAATTTATGTAATAACAGACAAAGGTATTGAATTTTTAAAAAAGGATGTTGAAAAAAAACGTCAAATGGTGAAGACTGCTGAAAAAGCATTTAATGACAGGAGGATGTTTTAAAGTATGTTTAATAAAAATATGTTATGAGTAATGGACTGGCATTTGCAGAAGATGAGGAGATGGAAATGCTGTCAGCCTATGCTAAAAAAGGGTGGATGTTATATAAATTTGGTTCACAGCTCTTGCATTGTGGGTGTCATTTTGCTTTATCAAATAATTTGATAAATATGTATTGAAAATAATAGAATTTATATAAGGACTTTATAAAATAAAAGGAGGGAAAACAGTGCTTGATGTAAAAAATGTAAGCAAAAAATTCAAAGACATAAAGGCTGTGGATGAACTGTCTTTCCAGGTGAATGAAGGAGAGATAGTGGGGCTGTTGGGTGAAAATGGTGCGGGAAAAACCACAACTTTAAGGATGATTTCCACCATGTTAAGGCCAAGCGGGGGGACTATAAGAGTAAATGGGTATGATGCAGTTAAAGATTCTTCCAAGGTTAGAGGAAAGATAGGCATTTTATTTGGAGGCGAAGTTGGGATATATGATAGATTGTCAGCCAGAGAAAACATAGAATATTTTGGGAAACTATATGGAATGTCAAGAGAAAAAATAAATAGGAGAATAGATGAACTTGTGAGAGATTTAAAAATGGAGGAGTATATAGACAGGAAAGCTGGTAAATTTTCAAGGGGAATGAAACAAAAGGTATCCATAGCCAGGGCCATAATACATTCACCTAATGTAATGCTGTTTGACGAGCCAAGTACGGGCTTGGATGTTTCAGCGGCCAGGGTCATACATGAATTCATTTTAAAATGTAAAAGTGAAAACAAGATAATTCTCCTGTCATCTCATTCAATGTCAGAAGTTGAAAAACTCTGTGACAGGGTTGTAATAATTCATAAGGGAAAATTGGTGGAAGAGGGGACAATAGAGGCCTTAGAGAAAAAGTATAATAATGGCAGCCTTGAAGAAGTATTTATAAAATTGATAGGAGGTAATGCAGGTGAATAATTTCTGGGTAATTTTAAAAAAAGAACTTACAGATATATTCAGAGACAGGAAAACTCTTATATTTACCATACTCCTGCCTATTATAATGTATCCGGCCATGTTTAAGATAATAGATCTTACAATGAAAAATACTACGGACTCCCTCCAGAAAAATATCACCATTGCCTACAGGGGAGATAAAAATTCATCAATCCATAAGATGCTTAAAAACATGAAGAATATAACAATGGACAACAGCGGAGATGAGTCTGAAAAGCTGAAGAAGGGAAAGATAGCCCTAATAATTGACGTGCCTGAGAATTTTGATTCAAAAGTTGCAGGTGAGGATAAAACCAATATAAAAATAATATATGACAAGGATTCAAACAAGTCCTCCATGGCATCTTCCATAATAAAGGATATTTTCAATAAATACAGTGCATCCATTGTTGACGGAAGGCTGCAGGCAAAGGGAATCAACAGCCGGATACTGACACCTTTCGAAATAAAGGAGGAGACTTTAAGCAAACAGGATGATAGTCCTATAGCAGCTGGTATTTTAAGTGTACTCCCAACTATATTGATCATTTTCATGATAAGCCCTACTATAGGAATAGCAGCTGATTTGGTAGCAGGGGAAAAAGAAAGAGGGACTTTTGAGCCGCTTTTATCAACTGCTGTGGGAAGGATGTCTATATTTTGGGGAAAACTTATGGCTATTTCCTCTGTAGCTCTTATTACATTGATAGTTACACTGGCTTCTATGATAGGTTCCATGCTGTATATATTTTCAGGTGGAGGTGAATTTACCATTCCCATAGGTGCTTTTGCCCTTATAGGAATAGTGTCTGTATTTGTGCTTATAGCAATTAGTTCCATAGAGATATCCATAAGCATATTTGCACGTTCCATGAAAGAGGCAAATACATATCTTGGAGGATTTCTGGTGCCGGTAATGATTTTGACATATGTGCCTTTCATGATGGATGCTAAAAATATAGGTTTCATGTTTTTTAATATTCCCATTGTAAATGCAGTGGTGGTTATGAAAGAAGCTATTGTAGGAATATTTAACCCTGTGCATATTGCAGTGGTATTGGGATGGCATATTGTATATGTAGTAGCTACTGTATTTTTGGCAAAGGTCATGTTTTCCAAAGAAGAAGTTGTATTCAGATCCTAATTGTCAATGCACTATTCACGATTCACAATGCACAGTTGACAGCGTATATAGAAAATAAGGGGAAAAGTTAAAATAAGGACGATTTTCGGCTGTCACCGAAAATCGTCCTTGATATTTGAATGAAATTATTGCTTTACTTTCAGGCCTCTGTAACGGTTTATTGCACCGCAAAGCTCGTATTTTCTAGGTAGGGCCAAATTTCCAGGATGGCCTGTATAAGGTGAAATGGAATCCAAACCGAAATTTTCTATTTGTTCAAATAATTTATCTGCGGCCTGAGAAATTGATATCTGATCATTTATTATTTTTTCTGACAGAAAATTTAGCATTACTGCTATACAGTTTGTCTGGCTGCTGTCTGTTAATTGATCCAGAGCCGAAAGATCTATGACTGATTTTTCATACATTATGGTATGGCGTCCCTTGGATCTTATTCTGGCCAGTTTTCCTCTATGATTAAAACTGGATTTAAGAGGTACTCTGGCTGTGATGGCTCCAAAACTGTTTTCATCTGTTCTTTCTCTTTTATATCCGTCGGTACTTGCAATATTTTTGGCAAAAGCTGTAACTTCCTTTGGAACATATTCATCCATCATGATTATGTGATCAGCTACATCAAAATAATCTCCAGAACCTCCCACAATCAATATGGTTGATACATTATGCTGGATATACAACTGCCTTACCTTGTCAATAAAAGGTGTAATAGGTTCCTTGTCTTTAGAGACAAGTTTTTGCATCCGCCCGTCACGTATCATGAAATTTGTTGCAGAAGTGTCCTCATCTATGAGAAGGAGAGTGCTGCCTGCTTCCAGGGCCTCCATTACATTGGCCGCCTGGGAAGTGCTCCCGCTGGCATTATCCGTAGTAAATCTTATGGTATCCTTGTTGTTGGGCAGATTGTTTATAAAGGGGCTGATGTTTACTTTTTCTACTCTGCGGCCATCTTCGGCGCGTATTTTCACTGCATCACTTCTGGTTATGACAAATTCCCGGCCGTCACCTGGAATATGGTTGTATACTCCTAATTCAAGGGCTTTCAGCAGGGTTGATTTTCCATGATATCCTCCTCCTACGATCAAGGTGATTCCTTCTGGAATTCCCATTCCCCTTACTGTACCATGGTTTGGAAGGATTAATTCTATTTCAAGATCTTCAGGACTTTGAAAGGGAACTCCTCCCTGTGATAGAGGTTTGTCGGATATACCATTTTCCCTGGGTAAAATAGAACCGTTGGCTATAAAAGCCACCAGGTTTCTTTCCTTTAATTCACCTCTAATGTATTCTTCATCCAGGATCAGTTCTATCTGATTTTTCAGTGCGCTGTGATCAATGTTTTTAAAAAGCAGTGAGGCATCTACAATTTTGGGAAGAATATCGGAAAAAATATTATTGGCAGATTTACCTAGGACTCTTCTTCCTGCAGCAGGCAATTTAATTTCAAACCTTGCTTCAATGCGGTTTTGTTTTATGAGTATGGAAGTTCTTTCAAGAATTTCCTGACCACAGTTATCCATGGTTAAATGTTCACTTAGCTTTTTAAAATTCACGCCATAGTTAAAATTATTTATGCTGTTTCGGAAGGCTCTGGTTAGGAAATCCGATACTGCCCTTATTTTGCAGCTTGAATCCAAAAACTTATGCGGAAAACCTGCTTCGCTGCGTGATATAATTATACGGGCCTTTGAAGGAGGGGCAAAGGGATCAGCTTGGACGTGATCAATCGAAAGTATATATTTTCCAAAGATATATTCTCCCCTCAGTTCCTTGTAAGCAGAATAACCTCTTCCATCTATCGACAATAGTAATTTTTGAAGTTCATTATAATTTTTCAAAATAGAATCCTCCTTGTTGTCTTTTGATGCAGGTAATTACATTATAGATATTATATATTTCTTATTTTGTAATTTTTGCATTTTATATTATAATATGATAACATAATTTTATAATCAAATGTAAGTAAAATATTAACAGATATTTGTTATAGGCAGATTAAAAGGTAGCGCAGGAGCAAGCTTCTGTTTCTGAATAAAGAGGGTTTTAAAATGGATTTAATTAAATCTTATGGAAAATATATAAAAAAGAATATACATAATCCTTCTAAGGCATTGAACTTATTAAAGATTGGATTTTCTCTTGAAAAGTTTTTGGTTTCAAAATTTAAGGATAAGAATCTTCCGCCTTCCCTTAATTATCTAAATGAACTCTGTGTCGATTTTATACTCAAGCCCCTTAAAAATTCACAAAATTCAGCTTTTATCACCATATTTTCGCCCGTTGAAATACTTCATGCCATGGGTATAACTCCATTTTTGATTGAGGGATTTTCATCATTTCTTTCTGGCACACAATGTGAGGATGTATTTATAGATTGTGCTGAAAGATCAGGTATTTCTGATACTCTCTGCAGTTATCATAAAGCTTTTATAGGGACTGTAGAGGCACAGGTAGTTTCAAAACCTAAATTTGCAATAACTTCATCTATGATATGTGATGGAAATCTAAATACCTTTAGATATGTTTCAGATAAATATAATATACCCTATTACTACCTTGACGTACCCTATGAGTACAATGAGGATACAGAAAAATATGTAGTAGGCCAGCTTCATGAAATGGTAGAATTCATTCAGGATATAATGAAGGTTAAATTTGATGAAAATAAATTCAAGGAAGTAATAAAAATTGAAAACAACACCAAGATATACATGCGTAAATTTTATAAAAGCCTTAGATATAAATATTTCCCAAATACACTTACACTGGAGATGTACAGATTATTTGCATCCCATTTGGGAATAGGTAAAAGTGAAACACTGAAATTTTATAAAATGCAAGCTGAAGATATAGGAAAATATCCTGATTATAATGGAAAAAGAATTCTCTGGAGCCATGTGATGCCATTTTACAGTGAAGTGCTTAAAAGCTATTTCAATTTAAACTCGGATTATCAGCTTTTAGCTTGTGATTATAATCTGGATAATATAGAAGAAATGGATTATAGCCATCCTTATGAGGCTTTGGCAAGAAAATTTCTTCAAAACAAGCTTAATGGTCCTTTTCAAATAAAAATACAAAACATAATCAAAATAGCTGAGAATTTTAAAGCCGATGGTGTTATAAATCTATGTTCTTTTGGCTGTAAAGAGTGCAGCGGTGGGACAATGCTTTTGAAAAAGGCTCTTAAACAAAAAAATATACCTTATTTATCCATAGATGGTGATAGCGTGGATAGGCGAAATGCCCATGAAGGTCAGGTAAAGACAAGAATTGAAGCATTTATGGAAATATTAAATAGCAGACAGAAGGTGGCAAGATGATAGGTTATGTTTGTAAATATACACCTTTTCACATTATGAAGACTTTTGGGGAGGAAGCAGTAAAAATAGATCCTCATGTTTCGGGCTTTGATAAAGCTGAAACACTGATGCACCCCAATATATGCACTTATGCAAAAGCGGTACTTGAAGAATGTATTAATTCTGGTATTCGCAATGTAGTTCTTGTAAATTGCTGTGATAGCATTAAAAGATTATATGATGTTTTGAAAAGCAGTCCTGATTTTAATTTCGTATATCTTATAGATGTACCAAGAAAAAGAAATAGAGCTTCTGATCTTATCATGAAAAATGAAATTATAAAATTCATAAATTCAATGGAAAAATTTACGGGAAAAAAATTTAATGAAGATAAATTTATAGATATAGTCAATTCAAGGGTTCCCCAAAAATCTTCTAAACGTTCAGATATAAACATCGCACTTATGGGATCAAGAGTAAAGGACTCAACAGTGAAACAAATCCAGGATACAGGTGCTTCTGTAAATTTCAATTTTACCTGCACAGGAAATTTTGCAAAGTCAACGGTGCTTATGAAGAATGAGGACTTTATTTTAAGTTATGCTTCGTTTTTGCTGAATTCATTTCCATGTATGAGAATGGTGGACAATGACGACAGAATTAAAATTTTAAATGAAAATTTGGGCAGTATAGATGGTTTGATATATCACACTACAAAGTTTTGTGATGCCTATTCTTTTGAATATGCCAAACTTAGAAATTCAATTTCAGTGCCCATGTTAAAAATAGAAACCGATTATACAGAAGAGGGTAATGGTCAGATGAAAACCAGAATAGAAGCTTTTATTGAAACAATTAAATCAAGAAATAAACAGGATGAAAAAAGTTATAATAAAAAGGCAGAAGATGATATTTTAGTTGCAGGTATAGACAGCGGTTCTACATCTACAAATGTAGTGATAATGAATAAAAACAAGGAGATACTTTCTTCTTCTATAGTGCGAACTGGTGCCAGAAGTCAAAGCGGAGCAGAAAAGGCCATGAAGGAAGCTTTGGATAAACTCGATATAAGCCGTGACAAACTTTTCAAAATAATTTCAACAGGATATGGACGTGTAAGCATTCCTTTTGCAGATGGGGAAATAACTGAAATCACCTGTCATGGAAAGGCAGCATATTTTTTAAATAACAAGGTTAGAACAATAATTGACATAGGGGGTCAGGACAGCAAAGCCATAAAATTGGATGACAGGGGAAAAGTGCTGGATTTTGCCATGAATGATAAATGTGCAGCAGGTACTGGAAGGTTTCTTGAAATGATGAGCCGTACGCTTGAAGTGCCGCTAAGTGAAATGGGGAAAAAATCTTTAAACTGGAATGAAGACATAAATATAACAAGCATGTGCACCGTGTTTGCAGAATCTGAAGTTGTATCCCTCGTGGCCCAAAATAAGGAGATATCAGATATAATTCATGGATTGCATAAGTCAGTTGCCACAAAAACAGTCTCACTTGTAAACAGGGTGGGCAAGGAAGAATACTATATGATGACAGGAGGAGTTGCAAAAAACATAGGTGTGGTCAGGTGTCTGGAAGAAAAGCTTGGAAATAAGGTATTTATACCTGAAGAACCCCAGATAGTGGGTGCCATAGGTGCAGCACTTATAGCACTGGAAAGTATTTGATGATACTGTATTTTTTAAAATAGACTACAAAAGTAGAGCTATACTAGAATATAGCTCTTACTCCTGTTTATAAAATTTTAAACAGCTTTATTTAATGCATCTTGAACTGCCTCAATAAGTCCTCTGCTGCTGTAGGTGGCCCCGGATACAGTATCAACTGAACTTGACTGAGCTGAAATTATTTCATTGGGTATAGTGTCTTCAGCGTATTGATAAAATCTTGGAGTGTCATCTGTTGATATTGTTTTTATGTCAGCGATCTTACCACCACTTACAGTTACGGAAACTTTTGTTGTACCACCACTGAATCCAGTGCCGGTTCCCGTATAGGTGCCATCTTTGTACTTGGTTTTTTGTGAAGTATTTGAATCTGCAGCGGCTGAACTATTGCTATTTGTACTATTACTGGATGCGGCATTATTTGATATCTTATTCTCACTGCCGGAGGTTACATCATTTGCGGAAGCTACCCCTCTTTGAGTTAAGATTGAACTTCCAAAGTTGCCTAAACCGTATATGCCAGCGAAAATAACTATGGCAAAAGAACTTGCCATTGCTGGATTGACATCTTCATCCATTATGTTTACATGGGGATTTCTTCTAGGGCAGGTTTCTATGCACTTTAGACAATTTATACATTCACCTCCCCGGACACTATTTACGCTGTAAAGTTTTAAACCCATTGAACAATTGTTTGTACACATTCTGCATTTGCCGCATTTGTCGCTTGGTTTGTTTATCTTCAATATGCTCATTCTAGATACCAGGGAAAATACGGCACCTAAAGGACATAAATATCTGCAGAAGAATCTTTCCACAAAAATATCGCCTAGGGTTATTAAAACTAAAAGTATAAATCCAATGGTTAAAGAGGACAATACCGTGGAGAAATTAGTTATCTGTGCAAATGCATCCCAGGGACTTGAACCATTGATGGTGTTTCCACCTGTAAATACAAGGATTAGGATGAAAAATAAAATTATATATTTTACATACTTCAGCATAGAATCAAGCTGTTCACCGATCTTAAAATTAATCCTAAAAACTTTCTTTGATATTATATGAACCCAGTCATTGAAAGTACCGAAGGCACAAAACCATCCACAAAAAAATCTTCCTATTAAAATAGTAAAGACAATTGTTATTGTAAATTCCATTAACCCTGGAAAAGCCTGAATAAAATTAAAATTGCCCTTGATAATCATTTGAAAAATTGATTTTAACTCACTGAAAGCCAGTATGTACATGCCGGGCAGCAGAAAAAACAAGATCAACTGTATGATGTGTCTAAAAATTTGTATTTTTTTTATCCTTTTTGTCATTTTCACAGATCCTTTCACATTTATAATCTTTTATATATTTAAAGTCATTGTCAGTTAATTTAAAATTTTTAGCAATGCCTGATGTAATATACACTTTTTTCTCATTGGTAATTAGTATTGCATCTATATCGGATAAGGATTCTATTAGATCTATGGATTTATATACGTCCATAATATAGATACCTGTGGATAATCCGTCACCGTCAATAGAATTGTCAGATATAATAGTAGCACTTATAATACTGCTTTCTGAAGGATATCCGGTTCTAGGATCCAGTATGTGATGAAATTTTTTACCATTATCCATAAAAAATCTTTCATAATTACCTGATGTAACTATGGATTTATCTTTAACGTTTATTATCCCAATGTATTCTCCACGGTGCTTAAACGGATTTTGAATGCCTATGCTCCATAGCCCCCCGTTATGTTTACAACCTAGGGCAAAAATATTTCCACCTAGATCGATTAAGGCACTTTTAACACGATGTTTGAATAACATGTTCTTAATCTGATCTGCTGCAAATCCTTTAGCTATACCGCCTACATCAATTGACTGATTTTTGTACCTTAATTTGACTGATTTGGAATCCTCATTCATGATTATGTCCTTATAATTAACTAGCTTTATTTTTTCTTCTATCTCATTTTTCTGTGGAATTCTTTCATGTTCGGTACCTATATTCCATAGAGATGTTAAAGGTCCTATAGTGGGATCAAAGGTTCCATCTAACAGCTTAGCGTATTCTACAGCTTTTTTTACTATGAAATAAGTATCGCTGCTGACAGTTTGAACAGATAACCCGGCATTTTTATTTATTTTTGATATCTCACTGTAATCCTTGAATACAGACATTTTATTGTCAATATCCATGAGCTTTTCCAGTGACTTTTCTGCCAATTGCTCAGACTTATTGCCAAATATCTGTAGATGAACTATAGTCCCCAGAACATAACTGCTTTTTACTATAGAAGTTTTTTTATTGTGAATTATTAGTGAAAAAATAATCACTAATATAAGTGCACTAATTGTTATAAAGATATTTAATGTGCTTTGAAACAATACTATCACCTGCAAAACTCAAATTAATTCTTTTTTGGTATAGATTTATTATAAAAAACAAACCTTAATATTACATTAAGATTTGCTCAGAATTTCTTTATGAAAATGTTAATTAATTTTGAATAGAATATTTTTTAAAGTCCATTATTTCGAAAAAACTTTTTTTCAAGAGTTAAAAAATTGTATTTAATATAGTTATCATAATGTTTTTCATATTCAATTATTTCATAATCTGCTTTATTGAATTCAGGAAAATATGTATCCCCATTTTCATAGGACATTATTTCAGTTAGATATAATTTGCTGCAATAAGGCAACAGCTGCTTATAGATTTGTTCCCCGCCTACTATGAAGACTTCTTCAGGGGAATCTTTATATTTTAAAATGTCTTTAATGGAATGTATGACTGTAACTCTATTATCTGAAGTGGAATAATTCTCATCCCTGGTTACTACAATGTGTTTTCTATCCGGAAGTACTTTGGGAAGTGACTCAAAGGTTTTTCTTCCCATTACAATGGTTTTGCCCAATGTTATTTTTTTAAATCTTTTTAAATCTTCAGGTATATGCCATATTAACTGATTATCTCGGCCTATTACATAATTTTGATTAATAGCTGTAATTATACTTAGCATTTGTCAATGCCTCCATGATCATTTTTATTCAGTTATTTTAAACTGTTATAAATCATTTCCAAATTGGATTTCATACTTTGAATGTAATTTTTATTGTCCTCTTTGCTTTCAATTGTATATATTTTTTCCACCTTGGCTCCTACTTCTTTAGCTAGAGTGTCAGATACCTTGGAACTCACCATATCTTCTACAAATATGGTTTTAATATTGTCCTGTTTGCAGTAGTTTACCAGCTCTTCTAATTTTTTCGGAGAAGGTTCTCCTTCAGCAAATATGCCTTCCACACTATTTTGTTTTAAACCATAATCTCTGCAAAGATATGCAAAAGCAGCATGCCCAGTTACAAAATTTTTATTTGTAACAGTGGCAAATTTTTTATTGTACTCATTGTAAAGATCATTGAGCTCATTTGAAAAGTTTATGTAATTTTTTTCATAAAAATCTTTATTTATGGAGTCAGCTTTAACTAAAGCATCTTTTATGTTCTTTGATTCAATTTGGGCATTTTTTAAACTTATCCATACATGTGGATCATACTGGCCATGTTCTTTTATTTCATCATTAGCAGTATTTTTAATTGGACTTATCCCCTTTGAAGCATCTACCACAATTAAGTTTTTATTACCTACTGAATTTATAATCTTATCCTTCCAGGACTCCATTCCAAGGCCGCTGTATACAAATACATTGGCATTGCTTAAAGTTTTAAGATCCTTTACAGTAGGTTCAAAATCGTGAGGCTCAGTACCGTTAGGTATTATAGTGGTAATATCTATCTTATCCTTTCCAATAGCTGAAGCAAATTCTCTCATAGCGTTAAAGGATACCACTACTTTTGGCTTGGATTGAGTTTTATTGTTTGCGGTCGTTCCGCCAGTGCCATTACATCCGGAAAAAATAAACATAATACAGCTGAGTATAGCAGCTAATACAGATAACTTATTTTTTTTAAACATGTAAGTACCTCCTTAAAATTATGTAAATGCAACATATATGCATTTACATATATAATATAATAGATGAATGAAATCTTGTCAATAAACATCAGGAAAAATATTCTAGTGTAATTATTAATTATATCGGAAAACTTCATTGAATATATAACTGTTATATTTTAAAAATAGTTGAATATTATTTAATAAACATTAAATTAAGGAGTGATGAGGTTGTCTAAGATAAACAAAAGCTTTGTACTTTTTATAGTACTATGGATAATTCCCGCTATTTTATTTAGTACTATTGGAGTAAAAGCAAAAGGAAGTGAAAGTGATAATGCCAATGCTGGAAGTATAGTAAAAGGAAATATTGTAAATATAGTATCTTCAAATAAAGCATGGGAAAATAATTCAATTGATGTTTTTGTATATTGGGTTTTAGATAAAAAATAGCTAGTGATTTTGTTTATGAAAGGGGGGAAAACTGCTTTTAAGTTAGAGCAGTAAATATATTGAATTATAGAAGATTTAGCAGAAAAGATAAACCTAAGTTTGAAATGCTCAATTTAATTATAAGCCTTATATTTGTAATTATTTTACCCTATTTGGTTGAAGCCAGCAGCAATACAAATAATAATATTAAAGGAAATATGTTTTATGTTCAAGTACTGAATTACTCAATGCCAGCAGTTAAAACCATTTGTTTTGATCAAGATGACATGGCAGAAGACAGTTTTTCATTGAAGAATTTGGCCTTGAAAATGTTTAATATAGATGCTAAAAATCCATTGAGTATACTGGGAAAGGAAGTGGCCTTTATAGGAAAGGATATTTCTAATAACAATGTCAATGAATTTAAACTAGATAATAAACAAATAACTAAAACAGATGATAATTTAAGCAGGGGAGACAGTTCAAATACTCCAACTGAAAATACAAATGTATATGATCCCAGTTTAAATAGAAAGATGAACACAAAAAATCCCGATGTACTTATATATCACACCCATACTACAGAGAGCTATAAACCTGGAGATGCTAATAGCTTTGATGATACCAAAAATGTCTGTGCTGTGGGACAGCAGTTGGTGACTGAATTGAATAAATATGGTATATCTGCAATAAATGATACAACTGTACATGATGCAGTAGCATATACCCAGAGTTATGCCAGATCTTCAGTTACATTGGGCAAATATTTAAAAAAATATGGGGACTTTAAACTGATAATAGACATGCATAGGGATTATGCAGAAGATAAAAGTTCGGAGACAATAAAATTAAATGGGGAAGATGTGTCTAAATTTATGCTTGTCATGACTAAAAAAAATCCTCATTTTGACAAGAATATGGAACTGGCAAATCAAATAGTAGATCTTTCAAACAAGTTATATCCAGGTTTTTCAAGAGGTATTAATTTGGATTATAATTATGGAACAAGATATTTTAACCAGGGTATGAGCAATAATGCAATACTCATGGAGGTTGGAGCACAGATAAATACTACGGATGAATCCAAGGCTTCCATGAAATATGTGGCAAGGATAATTGCCCAGGTTATCAAGTGATACAGGTTAAGGGAAAATTTATAATAAAATTTTCCCTTGATATTTAGTAAGGCTTATAAGTTTTCATATTATTTATCAATTCATGAGCATTGTTTGAAACCAATAGGAGTTTCAGGCTGAGTTCACTTATAAAACCCTCTCTGCAGGAATTTTCAAGCATGTCTAAAAGCGGATCAAAAAAATGCTCTATATTCAACAATCCTATGGGTTTTTTATGAATTTTAAGTCTGGCCCAGCTTATGGTGTCAAATAGTTCTTCATAGGTACCAAGTCCTCCTGGAAGAGCTATAAACCCATCAGAAAGATCAGACATTTTCTCTTTTCTTTCACTCATGTTTTCAACCTGGATAAGTTCAGTTAAGTTTTTATTAGGTGGTTCATTTAAAAGAAGCATTTTGGGAATAACACCAATAACTTTTCCACCATTTTTTAGAACTTCATTTGAAATTTCCCCCATAAGTCCAGTACTGGATCCACCATATACAAGCTGTATTTCATTTTTAATTAATTCTTTTCCAAGTAATCTGGCACCTTTAGTATATTCTTTACGTGCACCTAAACCTGAACCGCAATATACACATATTCTTTGCATGGTATCACCCCTTGTATAATTAGTTAAGTAATAATAGTGTATTTACTTTATTATATAAAAAGTAAATATATTTGATTATATTAATGAAATTTTATAAGTAGAATTAAACTTGTACTGATTGATAATTATATATCAAATGATATATAATTATCAATAAAATAATTTTACAAAGATTTGCTAATTGATATAATATATGTATAAATTTAGCCGTGGCAAAGGGCTTAGTACTTTGTACATTAGGTATATAAAGGAGAGATAAAGATTGATTAGGGAAATTGAAAGACGCAGGAGTATAAGAAAGTATAAAAATGAGAATGTTGAAGAGGAAAAAATAATTCAACTATTGGAAAGTGCAAGAATTGCACCATCAGGAGATAATACTCAACCCTGGCATTTCATAGTAGTAAAATCAGAGGATATGAAAAAAAAGGTATCAAAAGCCTGCCATAATCAACAGTGGATGAATGCAGCTCCTTTATTTATAGTATGCGTTGGGGATTTGAATTCGCGAATAAAAGGAAGTGAAAAATTGTCTGTAGATGAATACAGCTCTCAGGAAGAAGTTAAACAAGTAGTTAGAGATACTGCAATTGCAGCAGAACATATTGTGCTTGAAGCACAAAATTTGGGGCTGGGAACCTGCTGGATTGCCTGGTTTACCCAAAAAGACATAAGACCGGTATTGAACATACCTGAAGATAAATATGTCTTATGCGTGATTACAATTGGATATGCGGATGAAGAGCCACAGCCTAGACCAAGAAAAAGATTGGAAGATATAGTCCACTATGAAAAGTGGTAATACAAGGTGAAGTGAAAAAAGAGCTATACTGAGTTTGTATGGCTCTTCTCAATTATTTTAAATGAATAAAATATTAAATTGTATTTATAATGTTGATATATATTGTAAAATTAATCATAATAAAATGTATAGTATATAATTGTTAAAGAGAAGGTATGTTATGGGAAAAGAAGTTTTGCTGTTGGACAATGTAATAAAAACAATAAAAGGTAAGAATATAATTAAGGGAATAAGCTTTTCCATGAAAGAAGGAGAAATAATGGGTTTCCTCGGCCCAAATGGAGCAGGTAAATCCACTACTCTTAGAATGATTGTAGGACTTTCACGACCTACCTCCGGGAAGATTGAAATATGCGGGTGCTCAATAGTTAAAAATTATGTAAAGGCCATGTCAAATGTGGGATGTATTATAGAGGGACCTGATTTGTATAATTATATGAGTGGAATTGATAATCTTAAAATGCTGGCATCTATGAGTAAAAATGTTGGGAAAGGGGATATAATAAATTCTGTAAAGTTGGTAGGCTTAAAAAATAGGATAGAAGACAAGGTAAGTACATATTCATTGGGAATGAAGCAGAGGCTTGGAATTGCACAAGCCCTAATGCACAATCCAAAGCTTCTTATTTTAGACGAACCAACTAATGGATTGGATCCATCAGGTATAAGCGAGCTTAGAAATTTAATAAAGAAAATAGCAAAAGAGCAGAATATTTCCGTACTGATATCAAGTCATCTTATTTCTGAGATAGAACTCATGTGTGATAAAGTAACTATAATTAAAAATGGAAAAACGATTTTGGAAAGTTCAGATGTAGATAAACTATTAAATAATCAAAATGTATTCTGGGTACTAAGTGACAATGAAAAGGGAAAAGAAATTTTAAAAGATGTATGGAAAATTAATGGGCAAATAGTAAAAGAAAAGCTTGAAGCACAGGTTTCTCCAGATAAATTGGAAGGAATAAATTCCTATTTTATAGAGCAGGGTTTGAAGATAAGATATGTGGATAATAAACATAAAACTTTGGAGGATTTATTTTTAAGCCTGACAGAAGGAAATGAAATTGTTTAGCGGTGGAGGTGATAAATTTGCTAAAACTAGTGGAAAATGAAATATTTAAAATGCTTTCGAAAAAGAAACTTGTTTTTATCTCGGCAATTTTATTAATACTGGTATCTCTTTTTTGTTATGGTGAAAATGCATCGTATAAACATACAATAAGAAGATTTTCAGGGACACCGGGTCAAACTCAAAATTATAATTGGCGATCACTGGTAAACCAGCAGATATTGTATTTAAAAAATACTGTCAATAATCAATACATTAAGCAGGATAGAAAAAATTCCATAAATATTCAAATAGATCAGCTGGAATATTATTTAAACCATAATATAAATCCCATAACTCCAAGCAGTGCAAAATTTACTATTGATTTTATGCAGCAGGCAGTTTATCTGTTTTTACCGCTTCTTATAATAATACTGGCCGGAGATGTTGTTTCGGGAGAATTTTCTTCAAGGACAATAAAGATGCTTCTGACCCGGGCCGTTCCCAGGTGGAAGATATTACTTAGCAAGTATATTGCAGTTTTGATTTTATCCTGTATAGTGATTTTAGAATCAGCTGTTATGTGTATATTGGTGTCAAGTTTTATATTTCACAATGGGGGCTGGAATGAACCCATGGCAACGGGATTTAAAGTTATAGGTGATAAGCTGGATTCTTCAAGCGTTATAAGAATTTATCAATGGCAATATGCCATTTTGGTGTATTCTCTTGGATGGTTTACTTCCATTAATATTGCAACTTTATCTTTTATGGTTTCTGTAATAGTGAGAAACACTGCAACTTCCATAGGTATAATGTTGGCCTCCCTCATAGGAGGAGGATTTCTTCAAATGTTTTTATCAGATTGGCCCTTAGTTAGATACTTCTTTGCAGTAAATTTGGATTTGACTCAGTATTTAGCAGGATCTTATCAGCCAATACAAGGTATGAGCCTTACTTTTTCCGTGTTGGTATTATGTGCATGGTCGCTGGCAGCTTTAATTATAAGCTTTAATGTGTTTCAAAAACAAGACGTATTGGTTTAGTTCAGGGGGTAGGAGTCTG
Organism: Clostridium moutaii; assembly: GCF_041205085.1. Classification (NCBI taxonomy): domain Bacteria; kingdom Bacillati; phylum Bacillota; class Clostridia; order Eubacteriales; family Clostridiaceae; genus Clostridium; species Clostridium moutaii. The sequence goes on along the minus strand of NZ_JBGEWD010000018.1, from coordinate 10,787 downwards.
ATGTATAAAAAAATAAGATTTTTAACTATACTGATTTTTGCACTGATAATTACAGCAGTACTGTCAACAGGTTTTATATACTCCATTTCAATTACTAATGCACCCAGTAAAAATAGTACTTCTATAGTGAAAGATAAAGGAAGTGAAAATAAAGCTGTGAATACTAAAATAAAAAAATTGGACAGTAATTCATATAATATCCTGGTTATGGGGGACTCTCTGGCAAGAGGTACCGGGGATGAAAGCAACAGGGGGTTTGCAAATGATTTCTCAAGTTTGTGGAGAGCTAAAGCTAAAAAGCCTATAAAGGTTATCAATATTGCAGTTAATGGTGATGTGTCTTCCGGACTTTTAAATATTGTAAAAGATCAGCAAAATCTTCAATATATACAGGACTCGAATATGATATTCATTTCCATTGGAGGTAATGAAATCAAAAATTTTAGAAGTACAGATGCATCTTCATCAGTTGTTCAGCCCAATAATGAGAAAGCGGTTCAGAATAGTTACCTGAAAAATTTGGAGAATATTTTTAAACTAATAAGAAGTAAAAATCAAAACAGCATTGTTGCGTTTATCGGGTTATATAATCCTTTTGGAGATGATCTGACTGCAGATAAACTGGAATTGTTAAATGAATGGAATTATAAAACGGAGGATTTAGTGTCATCATATGATAATGCAGTATATATTCCCACTTATGATCTTTTTAAATATAATTCCCAAAATTATCTTGCCGCTGATAATTTTCATCCTAATTCCGCAGGTTATGAGGCTATTTCCAAAAGAATATTTGAATCATTGAAGAATTTTAAGAATTAATAGTATAGAAAGGCTTAATTCATGAAGATTTGGAAAAGAAATTTAGTAGTCTGCTGGTTTGGAATGTTTGTAACATTAATAGGAATGAGTCAGATAGCTCCTGTACTGCCCCTTTATGTGAGACAGCTTGGAGTTCATAATACAAATTCTATTGAACAATTGTCTGGAATTGCTTTTGGTGTTACTTTCGTAGTTTCAGCTATTTTTTCACCAATTTGGGGTGAAGCAGCTGATAAGTATGGTAGAAAGCCAATGCTGCTTCGTGCTAGCCTGGGAATGTCAATTGTAATATTTTGTATGGGATTTTCACATAACGTATACCAATTAATAGCATTAAGGCTGCTTCAGGGTGTTATTACCGGTTATAGTACGGCGTGTATCACATTAATTGCCACCCAAACGGAGAGAGAACATGTGGGCTGGGCACTTGGAACGCTTTCAACAGCTTCTGTATCAGGTTCTCTCATAGGACCTACTATTGGAGGGTATTTGGAAGAAATGACGGGACTTCAGAGTGTATTTTTTATAACGGGAACTCTCATGATGATTGCATTTATAACCACGCTTATATTTGTGAAGGAAAATTTTGTACCTTCAAAGAAAAAGGTACTTAGTATTAAACAGGTGTGGAAACTGATTCCAAATCCTAATTTAATAGTTATTATGTTTGTAACATCTTTTGTACTGCAATTGGCGCTTTATTCCATAGAACCTATTGTAACTGTGTATATTACTGAATTGTCTCATAATTCAGCACATGTTGCATTGATTTCCGGATTCACATTTTCAGCTTCAGGATTAGCAAGTATAATAGCTGCACCTAGGCTTGGAAAACTTTCAGATAAAATTGGAGCCAGAAAAGTTATTCTATTGGCACTTATTGTAGCAGGAATTGTATTCATACCACAGGCCTTTGTAAAAAGTCCATGGCAGCTTATGGTACTTAGATTTTTATTAGGACTGGCAACTGCGGGACTAACCCCTTCAGTCAATGTAATAGTGAGAAAAATCAGTCCGGAACCTCTTATAGGAAGAATTTTCGGATTCAGCATATCTGCACAATATTTAGGTATGTTTAGCGGCTCGGTGTTGGGCGGGCAGATAGCGTCAAACTTTGGTATTCGAAGCGTATTTATTGTTACAAGTAGTTTACTTTTAATAAATGCTTTTTGGGTATATAATACCATATATAAAAAATTAGGAGCTTTGGCCTAACTTTTATTTTATACTATGAGGAGATAATAAATATAAAATGAAGACTTATCTTGATTGGGATAAGTCTTTATTTAGTGTATAATTGAATGTAGTTTATCAATTAATTGTTTGATTTCAAGGGGGAATTTTAAATGAAGAATGATTTGGAAACATATGTCGAAAAAGCAAAGGAACTGGGTGCACACGATGCTAAGATAATTGATACAAATACTATAGAGATAGCTGCATGGACAATAATGAAGTGTAAATTTGGATGTGGCAACTATAATAAAAGCAATTGCTGTCCGCCTAATGCCCCTTCCTATAAGGAAACTCGGGAAATAATTGACTGTTATAATAAAGCTCTCCTTATACAATGCAGGCTGGATTTAGGTTCAACTACTAAAATTGCAGTTGAAATGGAAAGAGTTATTTTTTTGTCGGGAGATTATAAGGCATTTGGCTTTGGAGCAGGACCCTGCAAGCTGTGTGAAAAATGTGATATAGGAAATTGCAGACATCCTAATGAAGCAAGACCTTCCATGGAAGCCTGTGGAATAGATGTATTCGCCACAATAAGGGCAAATGGATTTCCAATAGGTGTGTTAAAGGATAAAAACGGTAAGGATCAAATTAACTGTTATGGCTTAGTGCTTATTGGATAATACATTTTAAATATTATACAGGCGTTTAATTGTATTTTATTTGGTAGTCAATAAATTTTTTATTATAAAACATCTTTTCTTTATAAGACTAAGGGAAGAGATGTTTTTATTATGCAAATATTTATTAACATTATTTACTGAACTTTAATAAAATACAAATTTAGTTAATTAATAAAACACCCCACTGTAACAATATAAATATACAATTTAATTAATAAAAAATTTTATGAAAATGGGGTTGGATATGGAATTAAATGTAGATAGAAATTATTATTTTGACAATTTAAAATTTATGTTAATTACACTGGTGGTAATTGGTCATATAATAGAGCCGTTAATAGGCTCATATGTAAATGTTAAATTAATATACAGTTTTATATATTCTTTTCACATGCCACTTTTTGTTTTTATTTCAGGTTATTTTTGTAAAAATATCAATGAGAATGAAAAAACTTTTTCTAAAATCAATAATATACTTATCCCTTATATTATTTTTCAATTGTTATATTCCCTGTTCAATATATATGTACTTAAGGGACAAAGTGCAAAAATTACTTTCGTTTATCCTTACTGGATTACATGGTATCTTCTGTCCCTTTTTATGTGGATCCTTATATTACCTTATTTTTCTAAAATTAAATATTCTATTGTAATAGCCATTTTTATCTCTATATTATCTGGATATGACAATAATATTGGATACTATTTAAGTTTGTCTAGGACAATAACATTTTTCCCTTATTTTCTAATAGGATATTTTTGCAGCCAAAGTCATATAAATATAATTAAAAAATATATAAGAAAGAAGTATGCAATTTTAGCTTTAATTATCATTGTGTGTTTAATATATTTTATAAATGATGATTTTGATTATAAATGGTTTTATGGGAGTTTTTCCTACTCTCAACTCTCAACTCCAATCTATCCTAAATTTATAATGCGTATATTTACATATATGTTAGCTATAATTACATCCGTTTTTGTTCTGGCTTTAATTCCAAAATGCAAATTGTTTTTTACAAAATTAGGTTCAAGGACTACGTCTGTATATGCACTTCATGGTTTTATTGTAAAATTACTAGTCAAGTATGACTTTTTCAGTTATATAAATTCTTTTACGAGCAAAATTCTTATAATTATATTTTCATTTTTTATAGTTTTAGTACTTTCTTCAAAAAGTATAAATACAGCTACTAAAAAAATACTTCATCCAAAGGTATTAAGTCAGATGGGAAGATAACAAAATTTCTATAAAAACAAAGTCTGATTTTAGGGCTAAGGCATGATATAAACTGTGTTTCTTGTTTCTGGCAATTCACTAATGTAAATTTTAAGTATCTCCCATCTTATTATTAATTTCATTTATTATCACCACTTTTTTATACACTACCTATTTTGGTTCCCAGAGCAAATCCTATAGTTCCAAGAAACAATGAACTCAATATATAGATATAAGCATTTAGCTTTTCTTTTGATTGAAAAAGATTAAGATCCTCATACATGAGGGTTGAAAAAGTTGTATATGCCCCCAAAAAGCCATCCCCTAGTAATAATAATAGATTGCTGTTTATGTGAATTGAAGTTACAACGCCTAATAGAATTGCACCTGTGATATTTATTATAAAAGTTCCTATGGGAAAAGACGTATTTGAATTTTTACTCATGAACTTGCCTAAACTATACCTAAACAAACTTCCCAATGCTCCGCCAATTGCAAGTAATAAATATGTCATCTTATCTCTCTCCTCAATTGTTCATGTTCTGGTGTATCTTCATCTTCTAAATTGTATGAATTATTTTTATTTACTAATTTTGAAATTACCTCTCTAGCTAAAATCACTCCAAAATATGCTGCAGCAAGTCCCAGCATAGCAGAAAAGCATATATAGGATATAGCAGAATAGTAGTATCCTCTTCTCATAAGTTCCACTGTTTCTTTACACATAGTTGAAAAAGTTGTGTATGATCCTATAAATCCTGTAGCTATTCCCAATCTGATATCAGTATCAAAGGTCCAAATTTCTAAAGCTACAGTTAATATAAATGCTAATAGAAAACTACCGGATATATTAATCAATAATGTATTTATCGGAATAATTCCCTTATAATTGGAAATGTGAATATTCCTGATTACATATCTTAAAATAGTTCCCAGACTTCCAGCTATAGCTATAAAAATATACTTTCTCATCAAACTGTCACTTCCTCAAGTAATAAATTTATGAATATTTTAAATAAAAATAAAAGACACCTGCAAATAGTATGAATGTCCTTGCTATTTGTAGGAGTCATTAGCCCTAAAGGGCATTTATGGTGAACTCCATCACCTTCATATTAAAATAACATGTTTTATTATATTATATTAATTCATATATTTCAACTATAATCGACAATTTAATTCAGGATAAATGCATGAAAATAATATTTTGTTAAATTAGGAGTTTTGTAGTATTATTTACATTAGGAGAACTCAGCAGAGGTGTAGCATTGCTTATTATGAGAGTGTTAGCAATGGGCAACCATGGGATAAAATATATAAAAGGGGTTATTTATGTATATTTATGAAAGAAAAGACCATATGATTGAATTTAAATTAGTAAAAGAACAGCCACAGATAGAAGAGGTAAAAAAATTATTTTTAGACTATGCAAAATCATTGGATATAGATCTTGATTTTCAGGGCTTTCAAACAGAGCTGGATACACTACCGGGAAAATACAGCCTGCCAGGGGGAATACTCATATTGGCTTTAGTGGATGGCAAAAGTGCAGGATGTATAGCTCTTAGAAAAATATCTAAAAATATTTGTGAAATGAAAAGATTTTATGTTCGGGATACTTATAGAGGATTAGGTATAGGCAGAAAACTCATAGACATATTAATTGAAAAGGGTAAGGGCATGAATTATTTATATATGAGGCTTGATACTCTTGTGACCATGAAAAGTGCACAGCATTTGTACTTGTCCTCTGGATTTTATGATATTCCGGCTTATACATATAATCCATTTAAAGATGCAAGATTTATGGAGTTGAAATTAGTGAATAAATATTAATATATTAAAGTAAGTGTAGAGAAAATCTATAGGCCATAATACTTAAAATTGAATTTATGGTAAAAAATTACTTGCAAAAACAAAAAAAGAAAATACTTCTAAAGCCTTTAGATCAGTCGATCTCATTTGCAATCCTATAAAAATACCACTTTTTATTCTCCTCAATGATATTATGAGGAGCAGTGGGAAATTTACAGGGTATTTTTTTAAAAATATAAACTCTTAAAAGAAAATTATTGTTAAGAAAGGAACAATATGCAAAGATTAACTGATGGGCATTAAAAAGTAAATTTTACTAGATAAAACTTTCTACTACACTCATTTATTCACAAATAAAAAACTATTTTAAATGTTTTTTATTTTTCTTATGTGACTGGTTGTTCTTTTCAATTATATCCAAAGATTCACATAAACATTCTTCCATGACTTCAGGCGTTATTAATACAGATTTATTGTCATTCATTCTATCACCTCCTTGTATCATTATATTATATATCTTTAATAAATATATGTCAAATAAAATTTTGAATATCTTGTTGCTAATTTATGATAATGTCACTGGTTCAATCCATTTAAAAATTCTCTGTTTTGATTTCCAATTACCTATTATGGTATAATCTGAATATATTTTGTTTTAATTGTATATGTTGCTAAGGAAAAATTAAAAAATATTTATTCTTAAGGGAGAGTTAATTATGGCAGCTATTGTTGTATATATATTGATAATTATAGTAGTAAGTACCTTGTTTTCTGCATTTTCAAATTTTAAAGCAAATAATGAAATTAGAGAAAGAATAGAAAGTAACTGGGGAAAGGAAAAAGGGGAAAAATATAATGATGATGATATGAAGACTATGGCTGAATATTTTAATAATAAAAGGCAAAGTGAAAAAAGTAAATTTTTTATTGATGAAATTACCTGGAATGATTTGAGCATGGACGATATTTTTAAAAATATTAATACCACTGAGAGCAGTCCAGGAGAACAATATTTATATAATATGTTAAGAGAACCCTTATTTGACCATGAAAAACTTGAGAATAGAAATAAATTGATACAATTTTTTCAGAATAACGAAGCAGAAAGAAAAAAAATACAGTATATACTTGCAAGATTGGGTAAAAATAGAGGCTGCTTTATATCAGATTATTTTTATAAGAAAGAAGAAAAAAGAAAGTCATTTTTGGCTTATTATAGAATTCTGGCCGGAATCCCCATTTTGGGCATAGGAGCGTTATTTTTAAATTCATATATTGGATTGATTACAATAGTTATATCCTTCTGCCTAAACATAGGGGTATATTACAGTAGAAAGAAAAAAATAATACATAAATTTGAAGCTTTTATGTACATATTGAGAATAGCAAAATATGCAGGATTAATTTTAAAAGAGCAGGTAGGAGAACTTAAAGACTATAATGAAAAGCTGAGACACGCCCTTAAAGAAATAAAAAGTATAAAAAATGCTTCCTTTAGCCAAAGCAATAATGGTACGGATACAGGAATTCTTACAGAATATGTGGGAATGGTTTTCCTTGTAGAGCTTATCAATTATGAAAAGATGTCTGATATGCTTATAGAAAAAAGCAGGGAGTTTGAAGTTATATTTGAAGCCATAGGTACTATAGACAGCTGTATGGCTGTCGCATCATATAGAAAAAGACTCAACTACTATGTCACACCTGAATTGATCAGATGCAGTAAAAAGCAGGAGCAAACCAGTATTTTTAAAGATGTGGTACATCCACTTATAAAAGATCCGGTACCCAATTCAATAGTGATGAGGGATTCCATTTTGATTACAGGTTCCAATGCATCTGGAAAGTCCACATTTTTAAAGACAGTTGCCATAAATATTATTTTAGCTCAAACCATATACACCTGCCTGGCTTCGGAGTTTAGATGCTGTTATTTTAAAGTATATACTTCCATGGCATTAAAGGATAATATATTTAATAATGAAAGTTATTATATTGTAGAAACTAAATCCTTAAAGAGGATAATAGACAGTATAAATGATAATGTACCTACTATATGTTTTGTGGATGAAATACTCAGGGGTACCAATACTGTAGAAAGAGTGGCAGCTTCTTCCCAGGTACTTAAATATTTGACTTTAAACAATTGTGTATGTGTGGCGGCTACTCATGATGTGGAGCTTACCCGTATACTTGAAAGGTATTTTTCCAATTATCATTTTGAAGAGAATATTATAGATGATAATATATCCTTCGATTATAAAATACATGATGGAAGATCCCAAACTCAAAATGCAATAAAACTTTTGGGTATTTTAGGATATAGCAGTGATATAGTAAAAAGAGCTCAGGAAAATGCTTCTGACTTTTTAAAAGACGGAGTATGGCAGGTGGAATGATTTGGAGGAAAGGATATTAGGGTATATAAAAAATTTCAAATTACAGTTTTTCCTGAAAAATATGTATAATGAATAAATTTATATACAAACATTTTGTATAAAGGTGGAGGGGCATATATGATATTAGTAATAGATGTTGGCAATACTAATATAGTGCTTGGTGTATTTTCGAAAAAGGAACTTATTGTAGATTGGAGACTTTCTATGAGTAGTGACAAAACATCAGATGAATATGCTGTAATTATTCAGAACCTTTTTTTATATAACAATCTTAAATTATCAGAAATTGAAGGTGTGATAATTTCATCAGTTGTACCAGATGTTATGTATTCTCTTGAACATATGGTTAAGAAGTGTTTTGAAATTAGCCCTATAATAGTAAAACATGGGATTAAAACAGGATTAAATATAAAATATGATAATCCTAGAGAAATGGGAGCGGATAGAATTGTTAATGCAGTTGCGGGTCTTGAAAAATACAAGAGATCACTTATAATTATTGATTTCGGAACTGCAACTACATTTTGTGCAATTACGATGTCGGCTGATCATCTTGGGGGTGTAATAGTTCCGGGAATAAAGATTTCACTGGAGGCACTTGCATCAAAAACAGCCAAGCTTCCTAAAGTGGAGCTTTTAAAGACTAATAAGGTAATATGCAAAAATACTGTAAGCAGTATTCAATCAGGTTTGTTGTATGGATATGTAGGACAAGTGGAATGTATAGTTGCTAAAATGAAAAGGGAAATGATGGATATGGGTGAGAAAGAACCATTAGTTGTTGCTACAGGTGGATTATCAAAATTAATTTCGGATGAAACTTCTTATATTGATATAATTGATCCAATTTTAACACTAGAAGGACTTAGAATACTGTATTATAAAAATAAAATATAAGTATATACATCCAGATTATAGTATAAAAAATATTTATGAAGTGATCAATTGGAACATTAGCATTGTTTTCTAGGCAGTGTAAATAGATAAAGTAAAAAACAGCATAATTGATTGTTTGAATTAATCAGTAGGACATATTGAGTAAGAGGTATTAAACACAAATTAAAAAATCCACTTGCAAGGGATTAGGTGGTGCTTAAAACAAAAATAGAGGGGCCGTAGAATAATAATTTAGAATTTGTTAAAATATCAGTGTATTTTAGTAAAAATAAATAATCTATTAATTTGGCATATTGATTTTAAGTTTACAAAATGATACCATATCGATATAGTACTAAAATAGTACATTACTAATATGGTATTAATATTAAGGAGAAAATTACATGATAGATGATAAAAACATTTTTTAAAGAAAATTCAAAGGCAAATTTTGATAGGCAGGCAGAAAGTTACGATGAAGGGCATGATGGAAAATTTGTAAAAGTAATGTATAATGAAGTAATTGAAAGAGTAAATAGTTTCAGATAGAAAAGTGTGGTTTTAAACCTTTTGACTTTAAAAGGATAAATTATAAAAGCTTTGTGGTTAATGCATGCATTCAAAAATAGATGGGGGGTGATCGCTTGGACAAAAAATATCAAAAACAGGTTGATGAACTAAGTCAGATATGGCATTCCATGATAATGGCATCAAACTGTAAACACATGGAATCTCAATTTTCAAGGATACAAGGGTTAAGCACCACAGAAATAGGGGTGTTGAGAATTATTTCAGAAAAAGAAGATGTAATTATAAAAGACATAGTAGAAATATTAAAAATACCTAAGAGTACATTGACAAGTATAATTAATAGATTGGAAAAGCGAAACCTTATAAATAGGACCATCAGTAACAGGGATAAGCGTTCTTATAGGCTAATACTTACTGAACAAGGCATATTGATGCAAAAAGAACACATTGAATTTGAGAAAACAGTTTATGACAGGATAATGAGGTGCCTGGATACCTGGGATGAAAGAGAAGAATTATTAAAACTTATAAAAAAAATTGTTCATAACATTTCCAATGCAGTTTAACATCAGATATGATATAGGAGAAGAAATAGGACAGATCTACAGAGAAAGGTTTTTTAAAGTGAAGAAATCAATGGATAGGGTAAAAATTACTGTTTACTTATGAAAAATACAAATACTGCGGTTATTTTATTATCCGGCAGTATTTGTAGGTGGATTCTATTTTAGAGAAGTTTCTTGTTGAATATATCCAGCAGGTTCAAGCTTGATATTCGATGTTTTATAACAACTTTGTCTATGGTATACATGCCTCTTTCTTTCATTCTATTGAAATATTCAGCACCGGAAAAAGTGTATCTGTTTTTTCTCCCTTCGCTGGTACGTATTTTATGATTTGCATAATCTATTATATCACCTATTATGGTGCTGGTTGGTAAAATCAATGGAGGGATTCCAAGACCATGGCGAACAGCATTATGACCTGCCAAAGATCCGGTGCATATTGCCTCAGTATGACCAACAAACAATCCGCTTTTTTCTCCGCCGCAGAATAGATTTTCTACCCCGGATACTTTTAAGTCATTGGAAACAGGAGCTACAGAAAGATATCTTATGGAATTTCCCTTACCTCCGGCGTAAGGATCAATGAATTTCACATTTTCAAGTCCAGGTATTTTTCTTAATTTATCAAGGGGGTAATATGAAGTCATGAGTTTTACATGTGCTAGGTGTTCTAAACTGCAACTTATCATCAAAAAAATTT